>CAZJLX010000091.1:0-7101 GCA_964546545.1 uncultured Ignavibacteriaceae bacterium
CCTATTCGACATTACTTGGCGGGGGTTCACCCTGGTTTGCTATGGAACCAGGTTATGGTTTTCGCTTTGACACCCGTCTCGGCGGCAATTGGCGACTCGAATTTTCATACTCCAAAATGGCCATTTATGATGACACCTCCCTGCATACCGAATTAAGCTTCGGCTCGAATAAGGATTTTCGTCGACGAAGCTGGAAAGGATATGATATCACCGGCCTGTTTCGTTATCGGCTTATGCCATACAGCAGTCGTTTCTGCCTGATAACAGGTTTCGGTGGTGGTGTCAAAAACTGGAAATTTTCTGATGCCGTAGCCGACACCGCTCTGCGTGTAAAGGGTGAACGGGGTGAATGGATGGACTATGCCGCATCGGAAATTTTTATCGAATTAATGACCGGCCTGGAATACCGTCTCAATCGCGCCTGGAAAATCAACATAGATATCCGAGCCGATTATCTCACCGGGCTGGGATTGGAATTCGCCGATTCGGTTGAAAGCAGGCGGGGGCGCTGGAACACGAAAATCGGAATCAGTTTAAGTTATTTCTTCTGGAAACGAGACCGTTATATAAGAAAAAACAAACAGGATATAATTATTAATAACCCGATTGAACCGGTTAATCTGCCGCCCGACATTGAAGATAGTCAATTAGAATCCATCATACAGAATGACAGCGATAATGACGGTATTGCAGATATTGATGATGAATGCCCCGAAACCCCGGTCCGGGCGCGAGGTCTGGTCGACATACGAGGCTGTCCGATAGATTATGACAGTGACGGATTCGCCGATTATATTGATTCCTGCCCGCGAAATCAGGCTGGTGCCCGGGTTGATGAATATGGCTGTCCGGTCGATTCGGATAATGACGGTGTTCCCGACGGACTTGATGACTGCCCCGGTTCGGTCTCTGAACTCCCGGTTGACAATAGTGGCTGTATTGATTTGTCGATCCTTGAAAAGCCGATGGTTTTACATATTAAATATGAATCCGGTTCATTTGAAATAGACCGACCGACACAGGAAAAATTAAAAAAACTGGCCCGTATTCTTAAATTGGCGGCGTCCGTACGAGTCGATATAAATGGATATACCGATAATATCGGAACCACCGAGGCAAATCGCAAACTATCCGAAAAAAGAGCCCTTAAAGTCCGCGATTATCTTGTCACGCTGGGCATTGAAGCGAATCGACTGAATAGTCAGGGGCGGGGTGAGATTAACTTTATTGCCCCCAATGATACACTGGCGGGACGCCAGAAAAACCGCCGTGTGGAGTTGATATTTTTCAAATAAATTTATCGTCTTAGGGCTTGATTTTTGAAAAAATGTATATATGATAAGGCAGTTGAAGTGTATAATAAAGGGTGCCGGATAAATAATCCCGGGCAGCCTTAAGATATAAAAGGAGTTGGGTTTTATTTTTAAGGGACTAAAATATCAGAATTATATAAACCCAGCAGATTCTATGTCCGATAATCTCATGAATGCAAAATCTGAAAGAAACTTCGGGGCTGAATTTTCCGTAAATCTTTCTAAAATAAAGGGATAAAATCGGCTTTTTGAATATTTTTGTTGATTTTTAACAAGCACTATAGTAAATTGGCCGTCTAAAAATATATATATGAAAATACTATTAGTAACACAGCATTTTCCTCCTGAGAGGGGAGCGGTAAGAAGACTTTACGAGTTTGCGGAGTTCTTCAGCCGTAATGGGCACGATGTTTCGGTCCTGACTGCGATGCCCAATTATCCGGACGGTATTGTACCCGAAAAATATAAGGGGAAATTTTACTTTCGGGAAAATATGAATGGTTTGGAAATTCATCGTTCATATGTCTTACCGGCCTCAAATGCTCAGCCTAAAAAACGGATGTTGGGTTTTTTATCATTTCTTGCGTCTTCAATAATCAACAGTTTCCGGATTCGAGGGAAATTTGATATTGTCCTGGCCTCGACACCACCGGTCACTTCCGCTGTAATAGGCTATATTCTAAGCCGATTTCGCCGAACCAAACTGGTTTTAGAAATCAGAGATCTTCAACCTCAATCGGGTGAGCAGTTTGGCAATTTGAAAAAGTCTTTTTTCACTACCATTATCCGCAAAACAATGAAATTTTTATATCACAAAGCGGATCACATTGTTTGTGTTACCGACGGGATTCAGGAATGGCTGCAGAAAATTGGAATCGATAAAAAACGATTAACGACTGTCAAATCTGGTGTCGGTGATGATTTCATCAAGAGCCATTCCAACGGTGTCCGTAAAAAACATGGCTGGGGCGATAAGTTTCTTGTCATATTCAGTGGCACTTTGGGGTGGGTCCGCCCTCTGGAAACGATTGTCGAGTCGGCCAGATTACTGGCTGATGAGAAGCAGTATCATTTTGCATTTGTCGGTGATGGCCAGAAAAAGGAATCACTGGAGGCGCTGGCCAAACAATACAAACTGGAAAATGTTTCTTTTGTCGGCTTAAAGCCATTGGAAGAAATACCATATTATTTAAAGGCGGGCGATGTGCTTATAGAATGTCTCAAGGATGTTCCGGTTGCTGAAGTGGCCTTGCCAACAAAAATCTTTGAATATATGGCCGCCGGTCGACCGATTGCTTTTGGAGCGACTGAGGGTGAAACCAGTCGTATGTTAAGCAAGGCGGGCGGTGCTTTGACATATGCGCCCGGCAAGCCTGATAAATTGGTTGAGATTATTCGCGCCTTATATAATAAAGAGATTAACGGCGACGAACTGGGTCGCAAATATCATGACTATGTTTCGGTGCGCCATACTCGAGATAAATGGGCCAGACATTATCTGAATCTCCTCGATTCGGTCAACCAGGACTAAAGAACTTTATCCTAATTTAATATAGCTATTTATAAAAGCTCATTACGGTTCCGGGGAATATTGATTTCACTTCGTGAATTTCGTCCGGTCTCCGAACAATTATAGTCATATCCCTATCTTCTATTTGGCTCAAATCAAAATCACCAATATGACGATATTCGCGTTCCGGGATCCAGAAACCCTTTCGGCCGATAGCCTGGAAATACGGGCGATCCTCAGATTCAAGATATTGATACATCTCAACGTTACCGTATAACACGCGACGGATACCAAAACGTTCTGCCGTCGTCATTTTTAACGCTATTCCGTAAGGTTCAAAACTCATCTCCCGATATCGCGCCCGCCATTTCATCAGGTGCAACGCTTCCGATGGAAACAGCGAAGAAAATGCGACCGCCGCGCAGTTCTTACGATAATGCCGTGAAGAGGCTCGCAGCTTTTTCTCAGACAGGATACGTCTTAATGTCTGTAAGGCGTTTCGCGGATAATAAGTATTGGATTTAACAATGTCGTCGTAATAACTATAGCGATTTTCACCCGGCCAGGGCAAATTTGAGCCGCGGGTCCAGTGAACTACATAATCGGATAACCGATCATCCATATTGGGATTGATTTTACTTGAATCATAATCCATTTGTTCTCTGCGGGAGGAAGATAAGTACTTCACGGAATAATCTTCATGGACAGAATCTGTTTTGCCGAATATTTTTATAAGATTAACTAAATTGCTGTTTGGGCGGAGCGAAACCGGGCAGATAATATCTGCCTGCTTGATAATAGCCTTATCCCGTTCGCTCTGAAAAAGAGCACGATTCCTTTTGAGATCGTCATATTCAAAAAACTGCCATTGAATATTTTTATCCTGCAGATTAAATTGCTTTATATAATCATCGGCAACTTTAGCGCGGTTGGCTTTGGTCATAATCGGGATATACATCCTGATATTCGCCCTGTATCGTGAGGCAAAAAAGAGCGCAATTTCCCAGCTATTCATACCTACTGAAGTTAAAATAGTCCGCTTCTCCGAAACAGCCTGTTTTACAGCCAGACCAGTCTTGATAATCCACAAATCGCTGCCGACCGGCCGAAGATTTTGTCGCGAATTTAAAACAGCGACTGTTTTTACCTTGTCTGTATTATTACGGTTTTGAATATGATCACCGCCGTTTGATTTTATTCAGCTATATCAATTGTAATCTGTGAAATAATTATTCGAATCAATATAGCTTGACCACCTCGGTATTCTTATAGTAAAACGTCAGGATGTCATTGTATTTCCAGCCGTTACGGGCCATCCCAATCGCCCCGCATTGACACATACCGACACCATGTCCGTAACCACCACCCTTAAATGTCGCTCGCACCAGCCGTCCGCCGGAATCCTGTAAGGTCTCGATCTTAAAGCGGGCCGATTGAAGTATCATTTCCGGATTTGAGCCTCGTTTAAAAACCCAGCGGATACGATCCTTGCCAAAATCGAAATCGCCCGATGCGGTTTTTACCGTCAGCAGGGCTACTCTTCCGCCAATGGTAGTTGACCGGACATAAATATCAAAAATGTCCCCGATTTTAATAACGCGGCCCCGTTCCGATGAAAGGTACTGTTCAATCATCAGCTTGAGTTGTTTGGCCGAGTAGGTTTCTTCCCAGTTAAAATATTTCGACCAGGAGCAGTAGGCCGAATCATTTACGGCGCGCAGATAGGGCTCGGCGGGCTTTTCCCAGACCTCGTCGATATCGTCGGTATAGCCGCCGCAGGTGGAATGATAATAGGCATTTATCAGCTTATCCTGACATTTTATTACATATCCGCGGGTTTCATCGATAGCTTTTGAGACCAGTTCTTTTTCGACCTCAACTCCGGAATAGACCTGGTCGGTTACATCAGATTTCATATCAAACGGCTCATCACGGTATTGCGACAGGCGGTTCATGGCATAGGTTCGCGCCGCCACTGACTGCGCCTTAATCGCCTCGAATTCCGGTTGACCGACGAAGCCGATTTCGGGGGGCACAACACCTTTGAGATAATCATCCATATTGACGACATTTATAAGTCGCAGATTCATACCTCGCGGTAAAATACGAAACATTCCGCGATAACGTCGATTCTGATAAGACAGAAAACCCTTTTTCCCGCGAGGAATGACAATAACTTCATCGAATTTATCACCCAGCCTTTCCCTTCGCGTCAAAATAGCGATCAGTCCGTTTTCCTGACGGAATTTGATTGTCTGGGAAGCCTGATAGACAATACTTTCGCTTCCTTTTTTGCATTCCAGGGCATAATGGGTTCCGCTGCCAATAGTGATTTCCTGACTATCACCTGCCAATAAGACCCTGACAAACGGCAGGCGGACATAACTGGCCTCAGTGCCTTCCCTTATTTTTGGGACCGCGCCACAACCCCAGATTATAAGAATTAACAGCAGTACCACCGCCAGACGGATAAGGATTCGTCCGATTCTCAATTTTTGTTTATTTTTCTCCATACACCTTACCCTGCTTATCCTGAACCGGCTGGACTATTCGTCCGGTTATAGAATATTTTTTCGCCCCGGTAACTTTTGGCAAACCGGAGGCGATTGATTTAAGAGTATTAAAACCCAGCACCGCATAACAGGTCGCTTCCAGATAATCCGAATCATAACCGAGAGAGTCAACAGAAAAAATATCAACAAAATCAATATTTTCCCGCAAACGTCTTAAAAGATATTTATTCTTTCCGCCGCCACCCAAAAGATATAATTTTTTCAATTTATATTTTTTTATCAGCGGATCAATTTTTCGTGCTATCGACAAGACGGTCAATTCAGTCGTGGTCGCCAATATATCATAGGTCGGCAAACCCAGCTTTTTTGACAGGCTCAAAATTCTATCGGCCAGTTCCTCACCGAATCTTTCCCGTCCGGTGGAGGGACCATACTTTCCCTTGAGAAAATCATCAGCCAGAAGCAGGGTCAATAATCTCATTGATACCTTCCCCTGTCCCGCCAAACGCCCGGCGCTGTCATATTTTTTACTAAACAGACGACTGCTTAAAATATCAATCAGGCTGTTGCCCGGCCCGCAGTCGGCCGCCTGTATTTTATCCGGTGGTCTGTTTTTTTCAAAAAGGAAATAATTGGAAATTCCGCCAATATTTACAAACAGCCGATTTTCCTTTTTGTCAGCCAGGAGCAGATACATGGCATAGGCGGTAATCGGCGCTCCTTCGCCGCCGACCGCAATATCGGCCTGGCGAAAGTCAGCCACCGTAACCAATGAAGTTTTTTGGGCAATTGTTTCCGGATGACCCAACTGCAGGGTTCCACTCTGTTTCTTTTTACCGACGACGATTTTACCCGGAAGGTGGCGAACGGTTTGTCCGTGTGAGGCAATAAAACGGGGATTTTTTTTCGATTTAGCCAAAGCAGTACAAAATCGCGCCGCCTGTTTTCCGTAAAAGTCACCGAGTATGTGGTCCAGACGGATCATTTCGTCGACCGCCATTTCTTTGCCGGCGCTGAATTTATACAGCGCCCTGCGAATTTGTGACGGATAGTTGACCGTTTTGCCTTTAATGAATTTTACCTGAAATTTATTTGATTCCCAGGAAATTTTTACGGCGGCAAGATCCAGCCCATCGGCCGAGGTCCCGGAATTAAGTCCGACACCGATCAGATTTTTTTGCGTAATTAACTTGTGTAACATCATGTTACTATATTGCCGACACAGTCAGTTTAGACTTGATGCCGGAAATCCTATTTAAAGATATCTCCAACCGGGATTCGTCCAATTGACCTTCCCGAATGGCCTTTTTAATTCTTTCAACGGCGGCTTTGGCCGCTTTCCAGTTAGCGCCAAAAAGTAATATATCATGGCCTGCCTGAAATGCCTTAAGCGCCCGTTCACCATAATCGCCAAAATCATCCAGACCATGCATGAGCAGGTCATCGGTAACGGCAACTCCGTCAAAATTAAGCTTCTCACGCAGGAGCAGATTGATGGTCATTTCCGAAAGAGTAACCGGCAGCTTGTCGATTGCCGGGAGCACGACATGAGTGGTCATCACCATATCGGTCCCGCTTTCAATCCCGGCATTAAAGGTTAATCCATCCCGATTTAAAAATGTCTGCAAATCGCTGTCCGATTTTGCCATTTTTAGATGCGGATCATCAGAAGCCGGCCCGAGGCCGGGGAAATGTTTCAGGCAGGAAAGCAGTCCGACGCGTTGACAGATTCGTATCGCTTTTTCCACAAAAGGTATTACTCTGG
>CAZJLX010000091.1:7111-8252 GCA_964546545.1 uncultured Ignavibacteriaceae bacterium
GGACTATCGCCGAAGGTTCTTCCTTTCAGACATTGATTGCTTTTATTTATCAGCAAATCGGCCACCGGCCCTAAAAACAGATTAAATCCTAATGAGTGAATATAATATGCGGCGCGACTGAATTGCTCCTCAAAAAGTTGAAGGTTATTGTGATACCCGTAATCCTCAGCGGAATTATATTCGGCTGGCGCTCCTTTCAAGCGACAAACCCGTCCGCCTTCCTGATCAATCGCAATCAGTGGTAAATCATGAGTGGCCGCGACAATTTTTTTAATCGAATTTTCCGCCGCCTGATGGGTCAGGCAGTTTTCTTCAAAAAAGATCACACCGCCGATATTCTCGGATCTTATAAATTCGAGGAATTCGGCATCGGGTTCCCTGCCCTTAAATCCGGTCACGATTAATTGTCCGACATGTTTAATCATATTAAATCACACATACTCTGTTTTTACCCGATCCTTTTGCTCGATATAAGGCCTGGTCGGCGATTGAAAGAAGCTCTTCATGTGGCTTTCCATTTTCGGGAAAGGAGGTTACACCAACCGACACGGTGACCCTTAAATCTCCGGCTCCTGTTCCTGCTGAGAACAATGTCTCATCAATCTGCTGCCTGATTCTCTCGCCGATTTTGGTCACTTCGATATTGGGCGTTTGCGGAAGGATAATTACAAATTCCTCACCGCCATAACGGGCAAATATATCCACATCTCTTATACACTCTTTAACCACAGCAGTTATACCCTTAAGAACAATATTACCGACTTCATGTCCGTAATTATCATTAAACGTCTTAAACCAGTCAATATCCAACATTATCAGCGAGAGCGGTAAATTATATCGCGCCGCACGTCTTTGTTCCTCTTTTAATTTCATGGCAAAGTAACGGTAATTATAAATTCCTGTCAACTCATCGGTAATAGTAAGTTCTTCCATCTGGCGATGCAGATTGGCATTTTCGATAGCAATGGCCGCCGATCGCGCCAGAACCGACAGCATCTTAAGATCCTTCTCGCTGAAAGCGCCGACCTGAGGAGACTCAGCGGTAAGAACACCGGACGCCTTGCCATGCACTACCATCGGCACCAGCATCAACGAGTGGGTCGTTTTACGCAACGGTTTATAATCATCACGCTCGGAGATG
>CAZJLX010000092.1:0-8245 GCA_964546545.1 uncultured Ignavibacteriaceae bacterium
GCTTTGGTAATTATCGGGATGGTGATGGTCTATTCATCATCGACCGTTATGGCCGAGGGGCGCTACGGTTCGCATCTCTTTTTCCTCAAAAGGCAACTGATGTGGCTGATTGTCGCCATGACCATAAGCTGGTTAGTCCTGAAACTCGATTTGAAAAAATATGCGGCCTATTCGGTCCCGCTGATATTCATAGCGTTGATAATGCTGGCGATGGTATTTATTATGCCGGCTCGTAACGGCTCGCATCGCTGGCTCTTTTTGGGTCCCTTGACGGTGCAGCCATCCGAAATATTTAAACTGGTCGTGATTTTTTACCTAGCCTTTTCGCTGTCACAGAAAAATCGTGATTTAAGCAACTGGCGGCAGTTACTCATGCCTTATGTACCACTGCTGGGAGCCGGATTGTTATTGATTGTCCTTGAACCGGGTCTCGGTTCGGCTATGACAATCGCCCTAACGGTACTGGTTGTCTTTTTCCTCTCGGGAGTTCGGTTGTACCATCTGGCGGCTCTGATTCTGCCGTTTGTCGGGCTGGTTTCCATAATGGTTTTTGTCCTCGGTTATAAAAAAGCGCGGGTTCTCGATTATCTGTCGGCAATCAATGATCCGTTATCCGGCAGCTATCAGGTTAAACAGGCGGTCCTGGCTCTGGGTGCGGGGGGGCTGTTTGGCGCGGGACTTGGTGATGGCCGTCAGAAACTTTTTTTCCTGCCCTATCCCCATACCGATTTTATTTTTGCCTCGATCGGCGAGGAGCTGGGTTTTTTCGGGCTTCTAATGATTATGATTTTATTTTACATAATAATCTGGCGCGGTCTTAAAATAGCGCAATACCAGCCGGATCGATTCGGTTATCTGCTCGCAATCGGTATTACCGCTTCAATTTTTGTCGCGGCCATAATAAATATCGGTGTCGTAACCTCACTTCTGCCGACCACCGGGATTCCTTTGCCCTTTGTCTCATATGGCGGTTCGGCGTTGATTGTTTCTATTGTCTCGGTGGCGATTTTACTTAATCTCTCGCGACGCAAAGGGATGGTGACGCGATGAAAAAACTGCGGGCGCTATTTGCCGGTGGCGGAACAGGGGGACATCTCAGCCCGGCGCGAGCTATTGCCGCCGCTTTAAAAGCGGCTATCGAACCTGACGGATCGGCCGAAATTCGGTTTGTCGGTACCAGGCGCGGTATCGAATATCGTGTCCGGGATTCACTCGGTTTTCCGTTATCTTTGATAACCGTGCGCGGATTATCACGCCAGGGTATCGTACAAAATATCATGTTTCCGGTTCTGCTTTTATTGGGTCTGTCAAAATCGATATATCTGTTGTTAAGATACAGAATCGATATCGTTATCGGAACCGGAGGTTATGTCATGGGTCCGGTTGTGATGGCGGCGATTGCACTGAATCGCTTTTGTGTTATCCAGGAACAAAACAGCTATCCCGGCTTGACGACACGTCAGTTAGCATCGCGAGTCGATAAAGTGTTTCTCGGTTTCGGCGAGGCAGCGCAGCATCTGAATCGCGATTGCGAGATTGTCGAAAGCGGTAATCCGGTCGGAGAAAAAATTGGGTCGGTTTCAAAAGAAGAGGGTTTAAAATATTTTGGATTCATACCTGATGATAAAGTGATTTTTATATTTGGCGGAAGTCAGGGCGCCAGACGGATAAATGATAATATTAAAAAGCATCTGAAAGAACTGCCGGAAGGCTATCAATTGATCTGGCAGACGGGAGAGAGGGATTACAAGGACGTAGCCGCAATTGCGGGCGGCAGGGTTACCGGCCGCTCCCTGTTCTCTTTTACGCATGAGATTGAAAAGGCTTATGCCGCCGCGGATATTGTTATTTGCCGCGCCGGTGCCCTGACTCTGGCTGAGCTTGAAGCGGCCGCGTGTCCGTCGATTTTAATCCCGTATCCGTATGCGACCGGCGATCACCAGAGAAAAAACGGCGAAAGTTTTGTCGCTTTGGGTGCGTCGGTCATGATAAGTGATGAACGCCTTGATGAGGTCAATCTCCTGGCCGAAGCGGTGGCGATAATCGAGGATGGACGCTGCGACCAAATGACCGAAGCTGTCAATAATATGAAACAGAAAAGAAGCAAACCGGCGACTGCGATTATCGTCGATGAAATCCTGACCTTAACCGGATTTCATGATAAGGAGGGGGAGAGTAATAATTGAAAGAGTCTGTCCTGTCGAGGCCCGTATTTGAAGGAAACGAAATGATATTTGGAAAATTTAAAGAGCTGTTTTTCGTTGGTATCGGCGGCGCCGGGATGTCCGGCATCGCAGAGATTCTTCATAATCTGGGTTATAAAATAAGCGGCTCGGATATAAATAAAACCGAGGTTACCGAGCATCTCGAAAATCTGGGCGTGCCGGTATATGAAGGACATGCCGGTGGCAATATCGGCACCTCCCATGTCGTCGTTATCTCATCGGCCGTGGACGATTCCAATCCGGAAGTAATTGAGGCTCGTCGGCGCGGACTGCCGGTCATTAAAAGAGCCGAGATGTTAGGTGAACTGATGCGGCTGAAATATTCGATCGGGATTTCGGGGACGCACGGCAAAACAACGACAACCTCGATGATCGGCAAAATCATGACCGACGCCGAACTCGATCCGACGGTGATTGTTGGCGGCATTGTGGCCGGCAAGGGTTCGGGCGCTTCGCTGGGTGGGGGCAAATATATGGTCGCCGAGGCGGATGAATACGATAAATCATTCCTGTCAATGTTTCCGTCGATGGCGGTTATTACCAATATCGAACCGGATCATCTCGACTGCTACGATGGTATGGAGGATCTGGAGAATTCATTTTTAATCTATATGAATCGGGTACCCTTCTACGGACTTATAATTTATAACAATGATGATACTGTCCTGAAAAAGTTAAGAGATAAAATCAGCCGCGCCTCGGTCAGTTTTGGTCTGTCGGCCGAGGCCGATTATCAAGTAACGGATATACTGCATTTTGAAGGCGGCTCAAAATTTTCCGTTCTTCGTCGGGGGGAGATTCTGGGCGATGTGAGGATGAGAATTCCTGGCGAACACAATATTAAAAATGCGGCGGCGGCTATTGTGGCGGCCTCGGAACTGGAAATAGATTTTGAAAAAATCGCCCGGTCATTGTCAGATTACTCCGGTGTGAATCGTCGGTTCCAAATCACCGGTCAGGTCAATAATATTTTGCTGGTCGATGATTACGCGCATCATCCGACCGAGATCAAAGCGACCCTGGAAACGGCACAAACGTCGTACAACCGCCGGATAATAGTTGTTTTTCAACCGCACCTGTACAGCCGGACAAAACAGTTTTACCGCGAATTTGCCGAGTCGTTGAAACTGGCCGACCGCTGTTTTTTAGTTGATATATATCCGGCCCGTGAAAAGCCTGTCGAAAGTGTGACCTCTGAGTTGATATCGTCTCACGCCGCTGCTTTGGGGCAGAATAATATTGACTATGTTGGTGATAAAACGAATGCCATCGAAGCGGTTTTAAAATATGCGAAACCGGGGGATATGATTATCACTATGGGGGCCGGATCGGTGACATTGTTGAATCCGGCAATATTGAAAGAATTAAAGCAGAAATGATTTATAGTGTAAAACGTCCATATAGGATTCTTTTTGGAATAACTGTTTTTTTAATTAGCGGGATTATCCTGATTGAATATTCCGGTCTGTTTAAGCTGGAAGAAGTGACTCTTGAGGGTGACAAAGTCATTTCGAAAAACGAAACCCCGGAAATTGAAACCGGCACCAATCTTTTTTCGGTACCGCTGGATCGAATAGCTGACACGCTGATATCTCAAAACAGGGTTTTTCGGGTCGATATTGACTATCAGCTTCCCAATGGCATAAATATGAATGTCAATGATATCAGGCCCCGGGCGGTAGTAATTGATAAAAATGGTCGGACAAAGTTTTTTTTAACCGAGAGCGCCCACCTGCTACCGATGAGCGAAGATTTGGAACGATTCGATTTCCCGCTGATTACCGGTCTGTCGGACTGTCGCGCCTATGAAAAAAGTAATGATGACCGGCTGGATATAATATTGACGCAGTTGGATGGTTTGAAAAAAGACTGTATTGATTTTTATCTTGCCCTGGCGGCGATCGATTTATCGGACAAAGAAATAATCCGACTGTATGTTGAAGGTTTGCCCTTCGCTGTCGAGACTTATGCCGGAGGGCTTTATCGGACGGTGCGCACTCTGGAAGCCTTTTTATTAGAGTACAATCCCGATCTGAAAGATATAAAAAAGCTGGATATGCGACTTGAAGGAATGATAATAGCGGCGAGTTAAAATATGACCGAACCAAGAATAATAACCGGTATCGATATTGGTACAACCCGGATCAGAACGCTTATTACCGAATCAGATGAGCGCGGGGCGCCGATTTTTCTCGGTTATGGCTGCGTCCCGGCCGCCGGACTGCGACGTGGGGTCGTGGTTAACATGGAAAAAACAGTGCAGTCGATTTCCAAATCGGTCGAGGATGCCGAAATGATGGCCTCGGTGCATATCGATTCGGCCATTGCCGGTATCGCCGGGGATCATATCCGTTCGATTAACAGTCATGGCGTCATTGCCGTCTCCCGGTCGGACAATGAAATCGGGGAAAAAGATGTCGCCCGAGCGATTGACGCCGCCAGTGCGGTCGCGATACCGAATGACCGCGAAGTGATTCATGTCATCCCGCAGGAATATACAATCGATGAACAATCAGGTATAAAAAATCCGGTCGGTATGACCGGCGTGCGGCTGGAAGTTGAGGTGCATATCGTAACTGCCGCGGTTACGTCGGCCAAGAATGTTTATCGATCACTCGAACGCTGTGAAATAAATGCCGAGCAACTGGTTTTGCAATCGTTAGCCTCGACTTATGCCTGTATCAGTAACAGCGAAGAAGAAATAGGCGTGGTTTTAATTGATATCGGCGGTGACCTGACCGACGTGGCTGTCTTTTATGACGGCTCAATCCGACATACCGGGGTTGTACCTTTGGGCGGCAAAAATGTCACTAACGATATAACGATCGGTTTACGAACCTCGGTCGATCAGGCGGAACAGCTAAAAATTAATTACGGTTCGGCTTTGACCTCTCTGGTCGATCCGGATGAAATGATGGAAGTCACCACGGCGATGGGCAGTAATTCCCGATCAATATCCCGTAATGTTCTGGCCTCGATAATCGAGCCGCGCATGGAGGAAATTTTGTCTCTGGCAGCCCGCGAAATAAAAAAATCCAATCCACCCGAGGCGCTTGCCGCCGGAGCGATTTTAACCGGCGGCGGAGCGATGCTGACTGGTGTCGTTGAGCTAGCTGAACAGATTCTCGATATGCCGGTTAAGTTGGCGATGCCCAAAGGAGTCGAAGAGCTGCCCGATAATATTGCCACACCGGAATATGCGACGGCGATAGGTTTGATTAATTATGCCATTAGACATGAGGTTGTACCTAACGGCGGCGGAGGAGGAATAAAAGGATTTTTAAGAAAGATAGAAAATTGGATATCAGATAATTTTTAAATAAATCATGGAGGATTTCAAGATGGGTACAGACGGATTAAAATTTGATTTTGCCGAAGATTTTGAAAGCTTCGCAAAAATCAAAGTTGTCGGCGTCGGAGGCGCCGGAGGCAATGCCATCAACAGGATGATCGAAGCCGGTCTCTCTGGGGTTGAGTTTATCGCAATCAATACCGACGCTCAGGTCCTTGAGGCCAATCGTGCCTCGCGTAAAGTCCAAATCGGGAAAAGACTGACCAAAGGATTGGGGGCGGGAGCTAATCCCGATATCGGTAAAAAAGCGCTTGAAGAGGATGCCGATGAAGTCGGTGATATGGTGTCGGGAGCCGATATGATCTTTATTACGGCCGGGATGGGTGGCGGAACCGGGACCGGAGCGGCGCCGGTTTTGGCTGAAATTGCCCGACAGAAAGGTGCCCTGACTGTGGCGATAGTAACCCGTCCGTTTCATTTCGAAGGGGGCAAACGTTCGCAAAAAGCAGAAAATGGCATAAAGGAATTAAAAGAAAAAGCTGACACATTAATCGTCATTCCCAATGAAAGACTGCTGACCATAGTCGATCGTTCGACTCTTTTAGTCGAGGCCTTTGCGCAGGCCGATGAGGTACTGTATCAGGCGACCAAAGGTATCTCCGATCTGATAGCCGTACCCGGGCTGATTAACTGCGATTTTGCCGATGTCCGCACGGTGATGCTGGAACGCGGCGACGCGCTCATGGGGACAGGAATCGCCAATGGTGATGAGCGGGCCGAAAGCGCCGCGCAGACTGCAATCTCCTCACCGCTTCTGGAGGATGTGTCTATCTCCGGTGCGCGCGGAGTGCTGGTAAATATTACCGGCGGCGAAGATATGACCCTGTTTGATGTCAATGCCGCGACATCGATTATTTATCAGGCGGCCGGTAATGATGCCAATATAATTTTCGGGGCGGTGATCGATCCGAAACTGAAAGACCAGATACGAGTGACGGTAATCGCGACCGGTTTCGGAACACCGGTGGAATCGATGGTTGATGATAAAGACGAAACCGAGGAAATTATCAGGACAGAGCCGGGTAAAGTCATGTCGCTTTTTCCCGACCAGTCTGATTTCCCGTTGCGTAAAGCGGTCGGAAATGGCGGGAATGGTCGCGGTCGAATACCGTCATTTGATAATGAAAACACGAAAATTCCGGCTTATATAAGACGGATAGAAGAGAAATAACTACTACTTGGTTCCTCCACAAAGGACTGTCGACCGCTTCGGCGGTCGGCAGTTCTTAATTTTCTATTATCTGAGGGAATTCTCCCATAGATTTAAGTCCAATAAAAATAATGAATGTCTTTATTCTGTTGCGGGCTAAGCTGTTAATGGAAAGCCTGGTTTGGCATAGCAGTTGCGCTATTATCGGTCGGTAATCTTAACCAGGGAATAAGGAGGGGGCATAATGTTTTCGATACGGACAGGAAATGACTACGGAGGGATGTCGAGTGTGTCGAATATGTCATACAATTTGATGGCAAAATCGATGGAAAAATTGTCATCAGGTCTTAAAATTAACTGGGCGGCCGATGATCCTGCCGGTCTGGTTATTTCGGAAAAGATGCGCTCGCGGATTGGTTCGCTTAATCAGGAAATCAAAAATATAATGGGACAGATCAATAAGTACGAAACGGCGTCGTCATCGGCGATGCAAATGCGTGGCAATCTGACCGAATTACGATCGATGGCGGTGGCGGCCGGCAATGGTGCAGTCAATGACTCGGCCATACAGGTAGCTTATCAGGCTGAAGCGAATCGTTTGGTTGAAGGCTATAATAATATCGCCCAAACCGCTGCTTTCGGGACCCAGAATCTTTTTGACGGTTCAGCCGGATCATTAACGACTATTCCGACTCTGGCCGACGTGGATTTTTCCAGCGCGGAATCTTCGGAGGCCGCTATTGATACCATCGATGATGAGATTGCCCGGCTTGATTCGACGATTGCCGAGATCGGTGCCACTCAGAAGAATGATCTTGAGAGTCGGCGCAGTAATCTGATGGTTGAATCGGAGAATTTGACCGCGGCCGAATCGGCCATTCGTGATACCGATTACGCCCGAGAATATTCTTCATTTTTGCGTAATGAACTGCTTTTAAAATCATTTATGTCACTTATGGCTCATAGAAATATATCCGGCCAGTCGGTTCTGACACTTCTGGGCAGTATAGAAAAACAGGGCAATTGACAGCAGAGATGAAATAGGATGTCATATCCGGGGATGCCATTTTGGCATCCCTTTATTTATTATAATAATTTTTGGCACGCCGCTTTGGCGACTATTATCGAATCGGGTGGGTGGATTTCAAAATCGACAAATTTATGACTCTGCAGATCGACCAATGTAAAAATTACACTTAGATAGCCCAATCCCGGCGTAAAAAGGGCATATTTGCTGTCGGGAGTTATCGCAAACGAATTCGGATCAAAGTGGGTTTCCACTGAATCCGGAACCGAATATAATCCCGGAACTGTCGAGATAAAACGGTCGGTCTCCGGATTTATAAAATATATATTACTGCTTCCCATCTCATCATAAATATTGCCGGGATCAGTACAAATCAGTTGCGAACCGTCGGGGGTCGATCTTAATTCACCCATACCGGGGCCAAGATGAAAGCGAAGCCCTATGGAATCGATTTCAGGATAATAAGAAATCAGATAATGTCTGTACCTGGA
>CAZJLX010000093.1:0-8144 GCA_964546545.1 uncultured Ignavibacteriaceae bacterium
GTCGAAAGACTTGAGTTCAGGGATATACAGGCGGCCTATGAGTTAAACGGAGCATCGGCGATTGAGAGGCTGCGGAATGAAAAATTTGATATTGTGGTTCTTGATTTGAAACTACCCGGGATAAGCGGTGAGGAAACGCTTCGTGTCATAAAGCAGGAGCATGCGGATCTTCCGGTTATATTGATTACCGGGCATCTGTCAGCGACGGAATTGCATAAAGTTCCGAAAAAGGCGGCCGATTATTTGACCAAACCGATCCATATTGATGATTTACTTGAAAAAATTAAAAATGTCCTTTGCCGGTTATGAGTGCCAATAAAAATGATTTTTTGCGGAGGAATCCGGCCCGGACGGATTTACAGTTTTTCTCTGCCGTGACTGCCTCGGTTACTCATGAACTGAATAATGTTCTCTCGATTATTAATCAAACAGGTGGTCTGCTTGAAGATCTTCTGATGGGAATTGATCAGGGAGAGGCTATCCAGCCTGAACAACTGGAACGAATTGCCGGCAAGATAAGCCTGCAAACCGAACGCGGTATTGAAATTATTAAGCGGTTGAATAATTTTTCTCACACCTGCGATAAAACAGATGCCTTCGACATATTGGAATTGACTGGCGGTATCATAGAGCTATCCCAAAGATTCGCCGCTATGGCTCGGGTCAATATGACTTTGGATAAAACCGACTCCGTGCCGGCAATAATCAGTAATGATCCGCTGAAAATTCAGAAAATCGTTTTTTTGATTCTTCATGAAGTGTTTAAATCAGCGGAAAAAGATGATACCATAAGTGTCTCAACGGGGAAGAAAGATGATACTGCCATAATTGCCATTCAACATAGAATATCTGCTGAACCTTATATTCCTGATTTAACTTCTATCGCTGCGATTGCAGAAGAAATAGGCGGCCGGGTCGAGGTGTTGAGTACGGAGAATATGTTGACCTATAATATATCAATTGCCGACCGGGCGAAAATCAGTCAGGGTTCAGAGAATGATGGATAATGAATTGGGGAGATAAAATTATGATCAAACCAAAAGTTTTATTGGTCGATGATGAAGTTGATTTCCGGGAAGTATTGCGCTTGCGGATGGAAAAACGCGGCCTTGAAACCGATACCGCCGAAAACGGACTTCAGGCCCTCGAGATGGTAACCGGCAAAAATTATGATGCGGTTGTTCTTGATTTGGCCATGCCGGGAATGGACGGAATCGAAACCCTGGAAAAACTGCTTCAACAGAAGCCGGATTTGCAAATAATCGTTCTGACCGGTCAGGCGACGGTCGAAAAAGGCGTAATGGCAATGAAAATGGGAGCGGCCGACTTTTTGGAAAAACCGGCTGAAATTAAAGCCCTGGTAGATAAAATAGAAAAAGCCCAGCAAAAGAATATTGAAGCATTCGAAGAACGTCTAAACAAGAAGTTATCAGATATCACCAAGAGAAGAGGCTGGTAGGTTGAGTATATTTAATACCATCTCATCTGTATCTGTTGGCCGGCAATAATTAATCGGTTGTTAAATGCCCGGACGTCGGCCGGGCATTTATTCATGTTTATTGATACGCAATTATTTTGTTTTCCTCTAATTTAAGTTATTTCGTCCGGCAAGATATTTTTTAATTTTACCGAAGGTAACTTCAAATGCCGTCGGAATTGTTTCATACAAATCTGACTCGCTGGCCATTTTCTTCAGGTTTGAGCGGACAACAAACACTTTGTCATTCAGGGTAACCATTATTTGAATATGATATCGTCCCGAATTATTTTCATCCGGTCCGACGATAACTGTGCGAAAGTAAAGAATATCGTCCTGAATCGGATTAAAGATCATAGCCACTTCTTTGATCCGGTCTTCAATGTATTCAAGATGTGGCATATGACTGAATATGATATCCACAGGCATTTTTTGAAATCCGACCGGTTCCTTTATTCTCGGAGACCAATTATGGCCGGAGGTGGATTCCATGACGAGAATCTCACGTATGCGCTTGATCAGATCATCTAAATCAAACGGCTTATCAAACATTCCTGCGGCGCCCAATTCCCTGGCCTGGCGGTGGACTTCTTCATTGCCAAAAGCTGTGATAAGTATCATCGGGACAAACCATTCGGACTCATGAATTCCTTCGAGGACTTCCAGACCGGTAACGCCGGGCATACGGATATCTGATACGATCAAATCGTAATCATCAGGCTCTCCTGATAACACCGGATTACCGAGGTGGTCGAGCAACTGCCATCCGTCCGCGCACTCAACTGTTTCAAAACCGGCGTTTCTTAAACGCCAGGTCAAAAGCCGGCGCATTTCGGAATCATCCTCAGCAACCAATATTCGAGGATGTCTTACAGATTCATCGTCAGGGCTATTGACCCATATTCCCTGTTTTTTCGTCTTTGTACTCATTTCGACTCCTATCTGATTATATTCGAAAGTATATTTCGAATAATTATTATTTGTTTTTCTGTAACACATAAAGAGTTGATATGCAATCATTGTGCCTGCAATTTTTAAATCATAAAAATTTATGACTTGAGCAATTAAGATACTGGACGACTTAATCTTCCGGTGACAATTATATTGACATATAAATATTCTAAAGCTTTAACGATGGTATGAGCCGACAGGAAAATCGGGGTATAATGCCACAAGTGTCAAAGTGCCACAGATATTTTGAACTTGTTTGAATTAACATGACTAACTCCGGAGGAAAAAAATCAGGATCCAAATTTAACGTTGACAATAGAATAGAATAAGAATGATATTCGAAAATAGTTCCTTATTTTGTCGGGAGATCGATAATGAAGCTGGCCTTTAAATTGACAGCCGCGGTCATGCTGGTTATGGCTATTCTTTTATTAATCCATAGCCTTCTTGTGGTGGATCGGGAAATTGAATTATTCGAAAAGGATATGGAAAGGCACGCCAATATTGTTGGTAATGCCATACTGGCAACGGCTCCGGAATTCCTGCAACTGGGGGGCAAAATTAAACTGGACGAGATGATAAACCGGGTGAATGAGGTCGAACCATTCCTTCATATTCGCCTGGTTGATACTCGAGAATCATTTTCAGATTTCGAAAAATTACATCTTAGCGAAGAAAGCATCAATAAGCTTCGGAACGGTCATGAAGTTATGGTCCGGGCCAGGGATGAAATAAAAGAGGAATACCTTTATGCCTATTTTCCTATTCTGATAAAAGATTCAAATTATTTTGCTATAGAAATTGCCGAATCGCTGCACCCGATGCAACAATATATTAATAATACTATTTTAAGAAAAATTATTCTATTTATCGCTGTTGTTCTTTTAGGAAGTCTTCTGGTGCTATGGCTGGGAGCCAAAATGGTCGGCGCGTCAGTCGGCAAAATGGTTATGTTGACCACTCAGGTAAGCGATGGCGATTTTGACGGAACCGTCGTAGTCAAAAACAGGAATGACGAGTTATCCAGGCTGGCCAAAGGTCTGAATAAGATGGTTATAAATTTAAAAAGTTCCCGGGATCGTCTTGAAGAAGAAACCTCTCAGAAAATGGAAGCTCTTGAACAACTTCATCATGCGGAGAGATTAGCAACCGTGGGTAAACTCGCATCAGGATTGGCGCACGAACTGGGGACACCATTAAATGTGATTTCAGGCAGAGCCAAAATGGTTTCGTCGGGGCAGTTGGATTCCGAAGAAATATTGGAATGCGCCGCAATTATTGATGAGCGATCGGGAAGAATGACAAATATTATAAGGCAACTTCTGGATTTTGCACGAATCAGGAAACCGGGGAAAAAACCGACCAAAGTCGGCGAGTTAGCCGAAAGGGTTTTATCATTGTTAAAGCCAACCGCATCAAGTAAAGGCATTATATTTAATTTAATAAAGCCCGAACGGCCGATTACCGCAAATATCGATCCCATACAAATTCAGCAGATATTAACTAATCTTCTGATGAATGCCATCCATGCCATGCCGGACGGAGGGGAAATAAAAATTGTCATAAAAGAAGAAAAAGCCAAACCTCCAGCCGATCTCGGAAATGAAATTATGAATTATTTATGTCTGGAAATTATAGACACGGGTGTGGGGATTCCTGAAGAAAATCTGTCACAAATATTTACACCCTTTTTCTCTACCAAGGATGTCGGGAAGGGGACCGGTCTGGGTCTTTCTATCTCCCATGGCATAGTCAGGGAACACCAGGGCTGGATATCAGTTTCCAGTCAGCAGGGGAAAGGAAGTATTTTTTCGGTATTTCTCCCCCTTGAGGAAAATTAATGCACGGAAAAATCCTTATTGTCGATGATGACCGGAGCATGTGCGAAATGCTTGAAGCGGATTTGGTCAGAAGAGGTTTTGAGATAAGCTGGAAGACATCAGCTGAAGAAGCATTCAACTTTTTCATAGCCGGTTCATTTGATGCTGTCCTGACAGATTTGCATTTACCGGAGATGGGCGGGATCGCTCTTTGCGAAAAGATGGCCGCGAATCACCCGGAAATTCCGGTGGTTGTGATTACTGCCTTCGGCAATATGGATACGGCCATTGCGGCTCTTCGAGTCGGAGCCTATGATTTCGTGAGTAAACCGGTTGATTTGGAATCGCTCTCTTTTACACTTGATCGGGCGGTCAGGCACCATGCCCTGCTCGATAAAATCGAATTACTCAGTCAGGCAGTGGATGAGACTTATAAATACGAAAATCTCATTGGCGATTGTCCGGCTATGAGGCGGATTTATGATATAATGAAGCGGATTACCGATCTGGATTCATCAGTTTTAATTTCAGGCGAATCCGGAACGGGTAAGGAACTAGTGGCGCGTGCCCTGCATAATCGCAGTAATCGCAGTGATAAACCATTCATTGCCATAAATTGTACCGCTGTTCCGGAGTCATTACTGGAAAGTGAATTATTCGGTTACGTTGGGGGGGCTTTTACAGATGCCCGGAAAGCCCATGAAGGCCTTTTTGTTCAGGCTGACGGCGGGACTTTGCTTCTGGATGAAATCGGTGACATGCCGTTGACGCTTCAGCCAAAAATCCTGCGGACTATCGAACAGCGATCGGTTCGACCGATTGGCGGCGATCGGGAAATTTCTTTTAATGTCAGAATAATTGCCGCCTCCAACCAGGATTTGGAATCGAAAGTGGAGAAGAAGCAGTTTCGCGATGATTTGTACTATCGGTTAAATGTTTTACAAATTGATCTTCCCCCCCTCCGTATGAGGGAGAATGACACACTTCTTCTGGCACACAGGTTTTTGGAGCACTTCTCACGGGGAACCGGCAAAAAAATAACGGGGATTTCAACTCCGGCCGCCGAGAAACTTCTGGATTATTCCTGGCCCGGCAATGTCCGGGAACTTCGAAATTGCATTGAGCGTGCCATGGCTTTAACATCTCATGAAAAACTGGTCGTCGAAGATCTTCCGGAAAAGATACGAGCCTACAGAAAAAAAAGTCTTATTATCGATACGTTTAATCCTACCGAACTTATGTCAATGGCAAATATGGAGAAGCGTTATATCGAACATGTTTTGCAGGCGACCGGTGGGAATAAAAGAAAGGCCTCTCAGATTCTTGGTTTTGACAGAAAAACTCTTTATCGAAAACTGGAAAAATATCAAATAAGATATGAAGGCGATAATTAATTCGTATTATTCGTCATTTTGATCGCGTTCGCCGGAAACCGCCTACAGAAGCTATGCGCCGGTGTCGTGAGGCGCGACAAACAATTGCCAGATGGCGATTATTTAAAATGACAATTGAATCTGCGATCTGATCAGGTAGTCAGTTCGGTTTCCGTCGCGTCGCAAATGCCTGGTGAATCCAACGTCATTCTGTATCTTCAGGTTATGTTCATCCAGATAGACGTTAAATCCCAGCGTCCCCTCATGTTCAGCCAGCACCACCCCGGCGTTTTTATATTGAGTTATAATAAACTCATCCTCAGTCCCGGCGATGATCGACTGTGCCCGGGAGAGACTTAAATTTGCTATGGTGTTATCAATATCGACAACGCTATAGCGCAGAGAGAATTCGATACGGCCTATGGCTCGACAGGCCGATTGGACCAGCAGGCCTGTCATTGCCCTGCGTGCGCGCCGTGATCCATCCGTTTTTATAAATCCGAGGTATCCTGCACTCATCAAAGAAAGGTGTCTGTACTTTATCAGAAATTCCTGTGCCACCCTCACTGCGAGATCTTCGAACTCCGTTGGTGCCATATCCCAGGCGGCACTGGTCGCAAGACTGTATCGGATTCCGCCGCCCTCGGCGTCGGAGTCTGTCCTGACATCGATATTCTTGCTGTTGTAGGCAAGATGGCAGACCAGTTCGGGGTGAAATTCATCTTTCGGCGCCGAGCCGGTCAGGTCCGACGGATTGATCACTTTTTCGCCGAAGAGTGATGCCAGTCCGGTCGCGTGAGATGCTCGGGCATTGACACCGCTGAAAATGCCAACTGCGTATGCAAAGCGCGGTGGCTTTTCATAACCATTGTGAACTGAAAAACCGATTTGACGCTCCGCTCCGAAATACTTCGTAACAATAGCCCAGTCGACCAAAGTGAGTCGCTGAAACGATTGAATCCGGTAGCGCGTAAATGGTATTTTATACTGGCCTGCCCGAAGAGACATTTGGGGAAATAGTTTGGTCTCGAAGTACAGGTCCATCAGTTCAATTGAACCTGGGGCCGTACTCAGGTGAAGTTTAAATGTTGTTTGAAACTTCGGAACAGATACCGTCAAAGTAGGCCGGATTCTGCGCGCCCTCATAAACAGCTCCGTTTCTCGGTGCTTGCCGGTTCCTTCGTCCTTGCTTTCCAAGACGGTTTGCAATTGACTTGCCATTTGCAGCCTTAGAACTGTACCACTATCAGGACTCGATATTTCAAAAGGTCCGATTGCTTTGGCGAGGGAGGGCCACAAGCAGACTAAACAGACCGCGACTTTTAATGCTTTCAAAATCTTAAAACTCCTCTCAATAATGGCTTCGTTGATGCTCGGATATTTTCAAACTTACTCCTGTCACAACTCCACACCGGCCAGACGAGCCGCGGCGATGATGATGTCGCGTCCACGGAGGATGCCAACGAGTTTGCCCTTGCGAGTGACCGGGATATTAATCAATTTGTGCTCCACCAACAGATGCACGGCCTCCATCAGCGGTGTCTCAACGTCAACCACTTCCTGCTTTCGTACCAGGCTTTCGATGGTTTTTGTACCGAAGACCTTGCTCTGGGCCAGCAACATGCCGGTGAAAAAAGAGGCATAAGGGGAATCACGCAACGCATCCGGGATTAGCAGCCGGAGCAGATCCGAAAAGCGGATCATGCCCTCGAATTCTTCCTTTCGATTATAGACCAGCGCTGACCGAACCTGTCCGTAATTGGAGTTATCGGCGATAGGTTTGCGATAGGCGTCGCTTATCGCCTTCAAGACGGAATTCATTAGCTCGTCCGTATAGACTTTCGGATATAAATCAGGCGGCGCCATTAATTCGGAAATAATCGGTTCGCGCATCAGGTCCTTTGCATCACGCGCCAAAAGGCTGTGGATGCGTTCACTTAATTGATCGACATCGACCGGTTTCTGGATAAAATCCACAATATCCAGCCGGATCCCTGCCAGTGCCGTATCATAATTACCGTGCCCGGTCAGAATAATAACGGGCAACTCGTCGCTGATCTTTCTGATTTCCCTCAGGGTGTCGATACCCGACAGGCCCGGCATCTTTTGATCCAGAAGAACGATATCAGGCAGTTTCTCATTGATAGCCGCCAGACCCTCTTCGCCGCTGGCCGCTTCGCGGATTTCGAAACCGCGTCGCGATAGACCTTGTGAGACGGCTCTCCTGAAATCTGCCTCGTCATCGACAATTAAAAGTCTTACTTTTTTATTTTCTTTATCCATTATCATCTCTCCTTTTCCATGCGCTCTTAATAGTTGGGAAGGCTTCCAAAACCCAGAAGCGTCCAATAAATGGTGCTCAGAAGAACCAATACCGCAAAAGCGACGATAGTACATATTATGCCCGCTCTGAGAAAATCTTTAGCCGTGAGATACCCGCTCGAATAAACAATTGCATTGGGGGGGGTTCCAATGACAAGCAAATAAGCCATCGAGGAAGCGCAGGCCGTCATTAGGCCCATA
>CAZJLX010000094.1:0-5089 GCA_964546545.1 uncultured Ignavibacteriaceae bacterium
TACTTAAATACAAGTAGTTAAGATCACTCTAAGATACTTATATTTTGACTCTTGTCAATCCTTTTTTGCTCCTGAATTGCATTATCCGTTCAATAGTTTAACGTTCAAGTGACTTCAACAGTTCAATCTTTAATTCATCATTGACCTTAAGATATTTGCCGGTAGCTGATGCGACTATTTCACCCTCTTCGGTCCTGGCCTCTCCCCGGGTAAAAAACAGGCGGCCTTTGCTTTTTTCCAACACTCCCTGGAAATAAAGTTTTTGGCCGGTTCGAACCGCCTTGAGGAATCTAATATTCAACTCCACAGTCATAGTATAATAACCCTGCGCCAGAAGTGCTTTTATCATCACCTCATCAAGCAGAGTCGAAGTTATACCGCCATGAAAGACATTAAGATAACCCTCATATTGTTTATCAGCCTTTAATTCGGTAACCGCTCGTCCATCATCAAAATAAAAACGGGCTTTTAGACCGATTGAGTTTTTCTCGCCGCAGACAAAACATCCTGAATATTTGGCTATTTCTTTCATATCCTTATAATTAATTACGGTTTAACTTTTAAACAATATATAAAAAAAGACCTGCCTAACGACAGGTCTTTTTTTAAACTTAATTCACCGGAATTATCAGGAACCACCCATAGAACATACGGTATATGTATAGCTCCAGGTTTCATTATCACTGACAACCGTCACGGTCGCTTGACCGCTGCTGTAGCTGACAGCCACATCCCAGTTGCGAACAAAAACAGCTGTGGTACTATTGACATGAATAGTATTGGATTGGGCAATAGCCATCGTCAGGCTGCCTGAACAGGGGCACCCGGATATCCAGCCATAATCCAATGATTTCCTAACCCTGACATTACTGGCGGTAGCATCAATATCGAAGACGGCATTAATGGTTGTATCACCGTTGATATAATTCCACAGGAACATAATATCATTGATCCCGCCAATAGTCGCGGTATCCTGATCGAGGTTGCTGATAACAACATCAACATGCCCGTTGGCATTGGTATGGGTGTACTGGGTAAAATTGCTGGACAGGTCCCAGTAGCGGATAAAACGCATGTAATCCAACGAATCGGGTGTTGCCAGAGCAATCGAGTTCCGCTGAAACTGAATTGAATCAATGAACCGGAAATCAAAATTCTGATAATAATGAGAAACATAAGTAATATGCCAACCGCTTACATAATAATACCAGGCGGTATCGTTGACACCCATCGGTCCATGAATAATATCCACCTGATCGGTATCGGTCGGAAGATGGGACAGGTTTTCCAACCCGACCGTGAAAATTTCCATGGTGGAATCGAGATAATTATTAATCTGTCCCTGAACCTGAACAAATTCAGGATCGGTCGGGGAGCCTTCGGTTAGACCATCATCAGCGGTGACGGTCGTGGTGTCGTCCGAGCAGCCAGTCCAAAGCAGAAAAACAGCGGCCAATAAAATCAGGCCTAATCCCGGAGTAATATTTCTAAGACGCATCGCATCTCCTTTCACGACTTCATCAACCGGGGACGGCCCGAAAATCGGGTTAATGTTCCAGCAGGAATGCCATAATCGCCTTTTGAATGTGCAATCTGTTTTCCGCCTCATCGAACACAACCGAGTGAGGGCCATCCATAACCTCATCGGTAATTTCTCTCCCTCGTTCGGCCGGCAGACAATGCAAAACCAGGCAATCCGGTGCGGCTCCGGCCAATAATGCCGTATTTACCTGAAACTTACGTAATAATTCTTCCTTTTCTTTTGCCTTATCCTTCTGGCCCATAGAGGCCCAGACATCCGTATAGATAACATCGGCATCCGCAACCGCTTCTTTAGGATCGTCGGTTAACAGGATTTTACTTCGACCATTCTGCCTGGCTTTGGCTAAAATCGATTCATCCGGCTGGGTTTGCTCGGAAGTGCCTATCCTGAAATCAATTGGAATCCGACAGGCAAGGTTCAGCCAACTATTGACAATATTATTGCCGTCACCGACATAGGCGATTTTAAAACGTTCCTTTTGGCGATGTTCCAAAATTGTGTAATAATCCCCCAATATCTGGCAGGGATGCACCAGATCGGTCAAACCGTTGACGACCGGGACATCGGCATTTTCAGCCAAACCAACGACATCAGACTGCTTGAAAGTACGAATCATTATCAAATCGACATAACGAGAGAGGACTTTGGCCGCATCATGAACCGATTCGCGCTCACCCAGTTTGATTTCTTTATCGGTAATATACAGGGCATGACCGCCCAGTTGATTGATCCCGACTTCAAAGGAAACTCTGGTTCTTAAGGAGGCTTTGGTGAAGATACAGGCCGCCGATTTACCCGCCAGTGGCTTGGGATTGATTTCGCCGCTTTTCATCTTTTTACATAAATCGAAAATTTCCCTGATTTCTTCGGTACTGAAATCGGTAATCGCGGTTAATGATCTGGCCATGAAACCTCCTTTATTAATATAGTTTGCAAACTGGCCGAAGATAATTTTTTTAAGAGGTCGTGTCAAGGACTCTAATGGGTGAAAAAATATAACTTGCCTTTAGCAACATATTATGTAAAGTTAACGTATTCATAAGCGGAGGTAAACCTATGTTTCATAAAAGACAGTTCTGGGGAGCGATTCTTCTGTTTCTGGGTGTTATTTTTCTTCTGGGAAATCTGGATATTTTTGACTATTCACTACGCCAGATATTTAAGGGTCTCTGGCCGATGGTTCTGATTATTATCGGGATCGGTTTGATTATCCGCCATTCCCGAAATCGTGAACGTACTGTATCTATAGAAATCGATGGTACCGGTTCGACTGCGCGCGATTCCTATCACGAAAACTTCCGGCTCTTTGGCGATCATAATATCGATTCGCGCGACAGGGAAATCAACGGTCTTGATTATTCGACCGTTTTTGGCGATACAAAATTAAATCTTTCTGGCGCCCGATTAAAAAGCGGTGACAATAATATATTCATCTCGACCACATTTGGCGATATAACTGTCATAGCCCCGCATGGCATGGCTATTAAGGCTCATGGTTCGACCACTTTCGGGGATATATATATACTGGATCAGTCGACTTCGGGGATTCCCTGCAAGTTGACGCGCCAGACCGATAACTATGACACGGCGACAGAGAAAGTTTTTATTAGGATTTCGGCGATTTTCGGCAGTATCAAGATTTATCAGGCTTAGATTATAGTAAAACAGCCTCTTGACAATAAATCCGACTCTGCTATTTTGGCGGAAAATATAAATAAAAATCGGGACATGTCGGAATGAAGTTATTAAGTAAACCTCTATCAATTTTGATGTTTTTAATTCTGTCGATTTTTATAAGTTCTTCTATTCAGGCTCAGGACGAATCGACTTCCGAGAACAATAAAACTTTTTTTGGCTTGATTAAATCTGTTTATCTGAACGGCGATGCGGGATACCGGTTCACAAGTTGGAAACCGATGGAGCGAACCGAGGAAGAGGGTGAAATACTTAATTTTAAGACCGAGGGACTGCATCAGATTAATATTCTTGCCATTTTAGGGTTTAAGGATGTCGACTTTCTGACCTATTCCTATGAGGGTCCGGTTATCCCGACAGAAAAACAAAAGGAGATGTTTTCCGTCAACACCAGACAGGAATATGGTCTTGAAAAATATACGGCCGGGATAAATTTTACTTCTATCTATAGTTATTTTGTTCCCCATCCCAAACCGGGTTTTCAATATTTGGGCAGAATATTGCTGTCACCAAGGTTTCGCTACTCCCGGGAACTGATTTTCGGCGAAGCGACCGCGACCCGGAGTTTTTATTATGTACCTTACGGGGTGTCATTTCCGTTTTATGGCGGAGTTAATTTATCGCTTTATCGACATATCCCTGCGGGCAGTACCGTTGGGTTTAAAACAACTTTCGAAGACTTCGAAGCAACCATTGCACTATATCATAAAAATAATCTGGAATTTCGGGTCGGGTATATGACCTCAGTGTGGAAACGACCGTCGGAATATTTTAAGATGCTTGTGGATGATACCGCCACTCTTATATTCGGGACAAGATTCGAGGCGCGGTCGTTATATTTTGGCGTTCAGACCATCCGGCGAAGTGCACCGGGTACCAATGTCGATGCCTTTTTAAGATCGGGAATAATCGAATCATCGATGATAAACGCCTATGGCGATATGGACAGTTATTTCAAAAGCCAGGATAGCAGCTGGCTGCACTATCTTGGCATTTATCTCGATGTTTGGTACAATGTCTATTCCAAAAACGAAAGATTCTCGCTGACCATCGGCGGTATCTATGATAACCGGACCTGGTTTCGGAACTACTCTGATATAGACGGTAAAAGCGACAGCCGCAACGGAAAAATAGATATCGAAGAAATTTTCCGGGGTTATTTAAATGTCGTAGTGCGGATATAGTCGACTGCTGTCGGTTAATTTAGCAATATTTACTCAGGTCTTTACAATTTACTCGATTCGAATTGGGAGATTACGGCGTCGTTCCAGCTCCCAAAATGTCGGGATTTGGAACTCCTCGCAAAAACTCCTTTCGAATATATCTTCAAAAAATATATTTCATAGTCTTATTCAAATTTGCGAAATACGGAAACAAGGTGAACGGAATAATTAAAAATCTACTGCTTCTCGATCTTAAGCAACTGGCTGGTGAAAGTGCGGCGTTCGTCGATTTTGAATTCGGTTTTGATACCCTCTTTGGTCTGTGTTCCCTCACGGGTCAGAATCGTCGATTCATCCTCGCGAATAACTATCCCCTCGGTGTAGGCAAAATAGGCAACGCCGGAAACTTCAATCTTATCGACCGCATTAATCTGGACATCTTCATCATCGGGCGGATTTTCCGCAAGTGGAACATACATGACGCCCCGATATTCGATCAAAGCGCAGTCATAACCGCCCTCGCGCAACAGAGACTTGACTGTATAATCGGTCGTAGCATCGGTCAGACTGTTATCGATCGAAACTTTGACCGTATGACTCCAGCTATAGCCTTCGGATACCGGACGGCTCGGGTAGACCGGCGAGGTTTGTTCGAACAGCTGACGATAATAATCAACCGTTTGTTGCG
>CAZJLX010000094.1:5099-8084 GCA_964546545.1 uncultured Ignavibacteriaceae bacterium
AACGGTACTATCGGGAGAAAATTCAACCACCCGGCCGTTACGATCCATAATACATTCCGATGTCCATTCGGTAAAATTGCCCTTATCGCGGGCAGATCTTGGCCCCTCGCCTTTTTGGGTCATCTTATAATCATATTGCAAACGGGCGCTTGAATCGGATAATATTTCAACCGTTTTCTGCGTGTAATTGACCTTAAGATGATTTTCATCACTCAAAGACAGTGTTTCATCTTCATAGACCGAGGTACTCGTTTCGCTTTCATAAATGAAGTGATAAATTTTATCGGGCGAAAACTTATAGGCTAAGGTGACTTCTTTTTTCTGTTCACCGCAGGAAAATAAAATTATTCCGGCGAAAAAAAACAAAGTGACTATATTGAACATTCTAAATTTCATCTCAGTCTGATCCCCCGGTTACCCGCTTGGAAATTCCGATTATAATTCCGGTTCGTCCGGCCGATCCGGGCGCTGACAATATAATCGAACTTAAAAGATTTGTTTCCAACTGCTCTTTTTGAAAAACCATATTTTTATCAGTCAATTCCGTGTCAGCAAAATAATGAGTTAACCTTTTATCCGGCTTTTTAATATCATAAATAATATCGGACTGCGCAATGAAAAAAAGCAGCAGGACAGCCGCGGCAGGTATTAATAATCGAAATAAAACAGGCCACTTCTCTTTCTTATCGACCTTGAGGGAAATTTCCGGTTCGTCTATAATCGATGAAAGAACAGAATTTTCCAGATATTCCCAATATTTATCCCCCGGATCAGAAATTTTATCATCTTTTAAAATTTCGGAAATCCGGCGATCGACATTGACCCGTTTACGGCAACTTTCGCAACTTTTTAGATGTTCTTCCACCAATATTACGTCGCTGCCGCCTAAGCGGCCGGTCATGTAATCATCAATATAGACTTCCAACTCGAGGCAATTCATCTTACTTCCCGGTAAACGTTTTTGACAGCCATCTCTTTACTTTGTTTCTTGCGATATGCAAATTGGATCGAACCGTTGCCTGCGGACATCCAAGAGCCTCAGCGATTTCGGCTTTGGTATAACCTTCGACATCGTGAAGAACAATCGCCATCTTCTGTCGCGGAGGGAGTTTTGCAATCGCCTTCTTAATCTCTGCCAATAATTCCATATTTTCCAAATCGGAATCGGGGTTGATAATCTGGCTGGATAATTCCACCTGAATATCAGGTGCCAGCGGGAATTCATCAACCGATACGAATCCTTTCTGTTGCTTTCGGATAAGATCAATACTATAATTGGTCGCGATTCTCAGGATAAACCCTGAAAGGTATTTAACCGAATTAAGTCGTTCCCTCTTCCTATATACCCTAACAAAGGTCTCCTGGGTCACCTCATCGGCATCAAGATGATTACCCAGCATCCGATAAGCAATGGCATATATCTTTTTTTTGTACCTCCTGACCAGTTCGGCAAAGGCCTCCCGGTCTCCTTTAATCAGTTTTTCTATCAGGTCCTTTTCTTCCGGACTCATAGTCGTCTTACACTCGGTAATCAAAAGACGTTGAAGACCGATTCCTGTTTAAAAATATTTTATTGACTCAAAGTCCACTAAAGATTATGATTCCAATGGTAGTTGTCAATCTATTTTAAGACAACAGGTTGCAAAAGAATGAATGTTGACATAGAAGATCTTTCTCGATATAAGCGTAAGGCACTGCTAATCACCAGCTTGGGAACATTTATGGCTACTCTCGATTCCTCGATCGTAAATGTTTCCCTGCCGACAATCAGTCGAGAATTGACCACGACTATTAATATGGTTGGCTGGGTTATTCTGGCCTATAGTATTGCCATCTTTTCATTATTAATGTTTTTTGGAGCCTTGTCCGAAAAAAAGGGATTTCAATTTGCCTATCGATATGGTTTTTTAATATTTTTTGCCGGTTCGGCTTTGTGCGGATTTTCAACCGGAATTACGATGTTAATAACCTCTCGCGTCATTCAGGGTATCGGCGCGGCGCTTCTAATTTCGGTGGGACCAGCACTGATTACCCGCAGCTTCCCGGCCGAGGAGCGCGGGCGCAGTCTTAGCGCCATTGCGATGGTGGTTTCGGTCGGTTTGATGCTCGGTCCGCCTCTCGGAGGATTTATAATCGGTCTGGCCGGATGGCGCTGGATTTTTTTCGTCAATTTGCCGGTCAGCCTGATTGGCTTTTATTTCACCGGCAGGTATCTGGGTAATTTTCCGATCGCCGATCCGAATAAAAAAATCAGCTTCCCGGGAGCGGCCTCGTTATCGCTCGGATTATTATCTTTAATGATGGCGGTGCTCTTTTTCAGTCGCCATATTGTCAGTAATTTTTATTCGATCATTCTGGCTCTTGGTTCAGCACTTTTTTTCGGACTTTTTTTCTTTTTTGAAAATAAGCCGAAAACAAGATTAATAGGGATCGATATATTTAAAAACCGCCTTTTTACTCTGTCCGGGACAGCCATGCTGTTGGTTTTTGTCTCAATGATTTCGATTACGATTCTTCTCCCCTTTTACCTGGAGGAAATAAAAGGATTACAACCCGAAAAGGTCGGCCTCTTTTTAATGATAATTCCTGTCTGCGGATTTATTTTAGCGCCTCTCGCCGGTTGGCTCTCAGATAAATATCAGGCCCGAATTGTATCATCGGCGGGAATAATTATCCTGGGTGCCGGTATTTACCAGGTTGGCAATTTCATACCTGATTCGACCACTTTTCATATAATAGTATCTCTTCTGTTAATTGGGATTGGAGTGGCAATATTTATGACGCCCAACACTTCAACCCTGATGGGGACTGTTCGGCGGAAACAACTCGGTTCGGCTGCGGGTATTTTGGCGACGATTCGAACGCTTGGAATAGCCATGGGGGCGGGATTATCGTTATCTATCTTCAGCTATTTTCGGGGCAGTTATAACGGCGAGGCCAGCGACAGTGCAGCATCCTTCATATATGGCTACCAGTCAGTCAGTT
>CAZJLX010000095.1:0-8070 GCA_964546545.1 uncultured Ignavibacteriaceae bacterium
TAGATGATTGCATGCCAAGCCTCATATAGGCTTGATGTCAAATCTCAAAGAGATTTGACCTACTTTAAACTTGAGCTACTTATTGTCAAATCTCAAGGAGATTTGACCTGCGGTAAATTGACTGATAATGACGTAAAGAAGCGAGTATGGAACAAAGAAAATTCGACCAGTTGAAAGATTTCTCTATCCCGCAAATGGAAGAGGAAATCCTTAAGTTTTGGGAAGACAACAAGATATTCGAGCGTTCACTTGAGGCCGCCAAAGATCGGCCGCAGTTTGTCTTCTATGAGGGACCACCGACCGCCAATGGACGCCCGGGGATTCATCATGTTATCGCGCGAACGATTAAAGATCTGATTTGCCGCTATAAATCGATGAAAGGATTCCGGGTCGACCGCAAAGCGGGCTGGGATACGCATGGTCTTCCGGTCGAAAACGCAGTCGAAAAAGAGCTTAAGCTCAACTCTAAAAATCAAATTCTCGAATACGGCGTCGGCAGGTTTAATCAGAAATGCAAAGAGTCGGTTTTTGAAAATATCGATGAGTGGAACGAAATCACCCGCCGGATCGGCTATTGGATCGACCTGTCGGATGCTTATATTACCCTGACACCTGAGTATGTCGAATCGGTCTGGTGGATTTTAAAAAACCTGTATGATCGGGATTTAATCTATAAGGGTTATAAAACGGTCCCGTACTGCCCCCGTTGTGGCACGCCGCTGTCATCGCATGAGGTGGCGCAGGGATATGAGATGGTCAAAGATCCGTCGATTTTTATCAAAGTCAAAGATGCCGAAGAGGATTATTATTATCTGGTCTGGACAACAACCCCCTGGACACTGCCCTCCAATGCCGCTTTATGTATGCTGGCTGAGGCTGACTATGCGTTGGTCGAATCCAACGGAGAAAAATATGTCATGGCCGAAGCGCTCCTGGATAAGGTGTTAGGTAATGATGACGACGGTAATCCTGCTTATAAGATTATCGAAAAGAAAAAGGGCAGAGATTTTGTCCGAAGGAAATACGAACCGATATTCGACGGCTTCAAAGATAAATCGGACTCAGCCTTTTATGTCATCAATGGCGATTTTGTCACCCTCGAAGATGGCACCGGGATCGTGCATATCGCACCCGGTTATGGCGCCGATGATTACGAAATCGGCAAAAAGTTTAATCTGCCGGTTCTTCAGGCGGTGGCGGCCGATGGTCATTTTGTCGATGGTTCGGGTAAATATGCGGGGCAATATATCAAAGATGCCGATCCGATCATAACCGAAGATTTGAAAAAGAACGGTAAACTGTTTAAGATCGAAAAATACGAACATAACTACCCCTTCTGCTGGCGATGCGATTCGCCGCTTATTTATATCGCGCGTGAGTGCTGGTATATTAAAACGACCCAGTTTAAAGATAACCTGCTGAAAAACAGCGACATCACTCACTGGTATCCCGATGAGATCCGTACCGGACGGATGCGTGACTGGCTGGAGAACAATGTCGACTGGGCGCTTTCGCGGGAGCGCTTCTGGGGCACGCCGCTGCCGATTTGGATTTGCGACGATGATAAATGTAAACATCAGACTGCTATCGGTTCAATCGAACAGATTCGTAAAGAGGGCATCGACGTTCCCGAACAATTCGATGTTCATAAACCGGACATAGATGATATCAAATTGCGCTGTGAAAAATGCGGCGGCAAAATGAGCCGCGTTCCGGAGGTGATTGATACCTGGTTCGATTCGGGAGCGATGCCATACGCCCAGTGGCATTATCCGTTTGAAAATAAAGAAGTTTTCGAGTCCAAATACCCGGCCGAATTTATCTCCGAGGCGGTCGACCAGACCCGTGGCTGGTTTTATACGCTTCTGGCTATCTCAACCATGCTTTTCGATAAGCCGGCCTTTAAAAATGTTATTGTGATAGAGATGATTCTCGATAAAATGGGTAAAAAGATGTCCAAACATGTTGGAAACGTGACCGACCCATTTGAGATTTCACATAAATATGGCGCCGACCCTCTTCGCTGGTATATGATGGTAAACTCCAATCCCTGGCTGCCGACCAAATTCGATGAAGAGGCACTGGCCGAAGGTATTCGCAAACTGTTCGACACCTTAAAAAACAGCTACAGTTTTTATGCTCTTTATGCCAATATTGATAATATCGCCGAGCGGGCTTTTAAAGAATCGAAAGAGGTCGACAAATTTCTTGAGTCGCTGGCCGGCAAACCGGACCGGACCGACCGCTGGATTAACTCCAAATATAACAGCCTGGTCAAAAAAGTGACCGACCGAATAGAAAATTACGATCTGACCCCGGCGGCGCGGATGATCTCCGATTTTGTCATCGACGACCTCTCCAACTGGTATATCCGGCTGAATCGTCGGCGATTCTGGCTGAGCGGCGATGACCCATCGAAAATGCGTGCCTACCTGACGCTGCATCAATTACTGTGCGGTATCTGCCGCCTGATTGCACCCTATACCCCGTTTATCTCCGAATTTCTCTGGCGGCAATTGTCTGATCCGGGGTATAAGGATTCGCAGACTTCAGTTCATATGCAGAAATATCCGGAAGCGGATGAGGCTCTTATTGACTCCGATCTCGAAGAGACGATGTCTCTGGCACAGCAGATTGTCTCGTTGGGGCGGGCGGCGCGCAGTCGGAGAAATCTTAAGGTCCGTCAGCCGCTTAAATCGGCTATGGTTTATGTCGAGGGACTGGATCGGTTTGAAAAGATAAATGAGGAAGCTTTGACTATTAAGAATGAGTTGAATGTAAAAAATATCGAAAAATTGACTGATGTCGGTTCGGTGGTTAGTTATAAAGCCAAGCTCAACTTCGCCAAAGCGGGGCCTCGTCTTGGCGGCGCGGTTAAAGAGGCGGCAGCAGTAGTTGGCAAACTGGGCGACAAAGAGTTGGCCGATTTTTTGAAAAAAAGTGAATTGGCCATTGAAGCTGGCGGAACGACGTATGATCTTGGAAGCGAGGAGCTTGAAGTTCAAAAGATCGAAAAAGAAGGTTATGCGGTTGAAAGCAGCAGTGGAATAACAGTTGCATTATTGACGGAAATTGACGAAACTTTGCGCAATGAAGGATTCGCGCGTGAAATGGTAAATAAGATTCAAAATATGCGGAAATCATCCGGCTTCGAAGTAACTGATCGGATCAACATCTTTCTGACAACTTCCGATCCTTTGGCCGGAGCGGTTAGACAACATTCTAATTTTATTTGCGATGAAACTCTGGCGGATAAGATTGAACTGGTGAACTCACTTCCCGAAGGTAGCGATGGTAAAAACTGGAATATTAACGGTATCAAGGCGGATATAGCGGTAATCAGGATATAGATAGGATATTTAATGAGAAAGACAGAACTGGCCAAATATGAAAAACTTCTTCTGAAAAAAAGGGAGGAGTTGGCTGACCAGTTAAAGGTCCGTAAAGATCTGCTCGACACCAGCAAGGAAAAATCGGGTGATCTTTCCAGCTATTCTTACCATATGGCCGACCAGGGAACCGATACGATGGAGCGAGAGAAGGCCTTTATGCTGTCATCCAAATCAGGACGCCTATTGTACCACATTAATGAAGCGCTCAAACGAATTCGTAAAGGCGAATACGGAAAATGTCATAGTTGCGGCAGACAGATTCAGAAAGCCCGACTCGAGGCGGTACCTCATGCAAGACTCTGTATCGAATGCAAGGAGAAGGAAGAGGAGGCCAAAACTGGTCGACGTGCCTAAACGACTGCTTGTTATACCTGTAATTATTGTGCTAGTGGTGACGGTTGCTGATCAACTGACCAAATTATGGGCACTGGCGAATTTGGCAGATAGTCAAATCAGTCCTGTTCTGGGGCAGTTATTACGGTTTAAACTGGTTTTTAACCGGGGTGGCGCTCTTGGGACCGAAATGGGTGGCGGACTTTTTTATCTGATTACTTCATTTATTATTCTTATTTTTGTTTTTTATTTTATTACAACACATCGTCATATCAGGCTAATCGCCTGGCCGCTGGCATTTATAGCCGGTGGTGCGATCGGTAATATGATCGATAGAATCAGACTGGGACAGGTAGTTGATTTTATCGATCTCGATTTTTTTGATTTCAGTTTTTTTGGACGACATATTGAACGCTGGTGGACCTTTAATATTGCCGATGCCGGTATTACTGTCGGTGTGGTGGTGATGTTGTTTTATTTGATTTTTGTCTCCAAAAAAGATTCCGCGGAACGACATATTTCTATCGAAGATAACAACGGGAGCAATGATCCCATAAATGAAACTTCTTAAGCAGCAAGAAAAACCGGAACATAAGGCAGTCTATACGGTTGAATTGGTCTGCTTATAATGTATTAGCGAGGTTAAAATAATGATTAATAAAGAAAAAATTATGGAAGTCCTCAGGACAATTGAGGATCCCGAACTGCGTCGCCCGCTGACCGATCTGGATATGATTCGCTCGGTTGAAATAAAAGGTGATGAGGTACATGTCGAAGTCGCCCTGACCGTTCCGGGTTGCCCAATGAAAAAGAAAATAACCGAAGACATTACATCGGAGCTTATGAAACTTGACGGCGTGACTAAAGTTAATGTCGAATTGGGCGTTATGACCGACGAACAGCGTAAGGGTATGGCCAAAAAACTGTATGGTAAAGTACCGGAGAAAGAGCAACCGGTGGCCGGCGATTTCGCTAAAAGAGTTATCGCTGTCGCATCAGGAAAAGGCGGGGTGGGCAAATCGACGGTAACTGCTAATCTGGCTGTCGCTTTATCTCATCTCGGGTATAAGGTTGGTCTTCTTGACGCTGACGTTTACGGTTTTTCGATACCACGTATTCTTGGCGTTCACGGTGAACCGGTTATAATCGATGAACATATGGTGCCGCTTTTAAAAAATAATATTCAGGTTATTTCGGTCGGCTTTTTTGTCGATGAAAACGCCCCGGTTATCTGGCGCGGTCCACTGCTGCATAAAATGGTTAACCAGTTTATCAGCGAAGTGCTGTGGGATCAACTCGACTATTTGTTAATTGATCTTCCTCCGGGTACAGGTGATGTTACAATATCAATTTCGCAGGCTCTCCCCAAGGCGGAAATTCTGGTCGTTACTACGCCTCAACCGGTTGCATCACATACTGCCGGACGGGTTGCCAAAATGGCGGAACATACCAAGCTGGCTGTCCTGGGTGTAATTGAGAATATGTCCTATTATGAAACCAATGGTCATAAGGATTATATTTTTGGACAGGGTGGCGGTCGGACTCTGGCAGACGAACTAAAAGTGCCGTTCCTGGGCGAAATACCGATTAAAATGGAAATTCGCGAAGCAGCCGATAATGGTGCGACTATTGATATACCGAAAAATAAAAATATTTTTCAATATTATCTGACAATTGCCGAGGCAATTGCGAAATAGTCGGTAATATTTCGCCTAATCTGTTCGTATTAACGATATTAAAAATATTTATGCGAAGATAAATATTTTTATTGCAATAAAGCCGCGATACTTATGTCATGTATTTAAAAAATATACTGACAATAATACTCTTTATGCGGTTTAAACGAGTATTGATGATTAAGTCATTTGATATTTACCTGAACCATTGTACTTAGTACTCTTTGTTATGATATGCTTTACGACTTTCAAAAAAATATTCCACATTGCAGAAACATTTGTTGATATACTAATGGAATTCCTGTCTGTTTCTAATTATCTCGCTTATAACGATTTCGAAGATAGTACAATATTACCCTCGATTTTCTTGACTTATCAAGTATTCGGAAGTTAAATAGGTATTGTCGGAATTTAAGTAAGCTGACTTCTGAATATTAACTGATTTGTTAAAAAGGATTTACTTTGAATTTTATGATTATCGTGCAATCCGGGAAATAAATGAAGTTCTTTGCTTGCATTGGATTAGGATAAACTTTATGGAGATAGGCACACGTTTTTTCTGCATTAATCCTGTTGATTCACTGAAAATTGTTAACCGAAGGCACTGTTAATAACCTGTGAATAAGTCGTTGTGTCTTGATATATAGCGTTTTACGCAAGGATGTCGATGTGGATAATTTGTTTATTATGTTGATCTATCGTTTTTAGGGGGAAACAATGACTGTATTAGATATGACATCTAATCAAAAACTATGGCGGGCCTGTCTGGATTATATGGCGCTAAGAGTCAAAAAGCACTCTTTTAGTACCTGGTTCAGGCATACTTTGGGTGTCCTGGATGAACAGGGTGAAGTAATTATCAATGTGCCAAATCAATTTGTGGCCGACTGGTTAACCGACAGGTATTCTGATCTTATTTGCGAGGCGATCCGGGAAGTCTCCGGTGAGGAGCGCCTGTATCGCTTCGTGATCAAACAACCCAAAGAAGATAATGATCAGACCGAAATCAGCTTTACTCAAAATAGGATGGCTCCCGAAAATTTGCCTGCTCCGCCGAAGCCGGCAAATAGTTCATTTAATGGTCGTTATCGATTTGGTAACTTTGTTGTTGGCAAATACAATCAGTTTGCGCATGCCACAGCCGAGGCAATTGCCAAGGCACCCGGCAAGACAAGTTATAATCCGCTCCTGATTTATGGCGGAACTGGATTGGGTAAAACACATCTGGCGCAGGCGATAGGCCATTTTGTCAATGAGGAATTTCCTAAAAAAAGAGCGATTTATGCCACTTCGGAGAAATTTACATCAGATTTTATTAATTCCATCTCCGATAAACGGATCGGAAATTTTACATCAATGTATCGCTCGGCAGATGTGCTTCTGATAGATGATATACAATTTTTTTCAGGTAAGGAATCGACTCAGGAGCAATTTTTTCATACTTTTAATGACCTTTTTCATGCCGGTAAACAGATCGTTTTAACATCGGACCGGCATCCGCGGGATATTAAAGGTTTGGAGGAGAGGTTATTATCCCGATTTTCATCAGGATTGGTGGCTGACCTTCAACCGCCCGATCTCGAAACAAGACTGGCCATCCTGCGCATGCTGGTTGAACGTGAGAAGGCCAAATTTGATGAAGAGGTTCTTTATTTCATCGCTGATAATGTAACCAGTAATATCCGCGAGCTGGAGGGTATATTTACCCGCCTGCTGGCACATGCATCGATGGAAAAGTCTGAAATCAATACTGAATTCGCTCACCGGGTACTTGATCGAGAGTTTCTTAAGCCGAAGAAAGAACCTGATATCAGGCTGATTCAAAGTAAAACAGCAGAATACTTTCAGGTTGACGTTTCCGCCATGACAGCCCGGAAAAAAACAGCGCGGATAGCCATTGCCCGTCAGGTAGCCATGTATCTCGTCCGAAAAAATACTAATTTTTCTTTAAAATCAATTGGTAAATCGTTTGGCGGCAGGGATCACTCAACTGTTATTCATGCCTGTGAGCAAATTGAGAAGAAAATCGAACAGGATGCTGCTTTTAAAGAGAAAATTGAAAATTTATCGGCAGTACTGGTTATCGGTTGATAAGCGGTGAATACATATGTGAGAAGGTGGTTGATAAAATATGGCGGTGGAAATCTAATTACCTTAAAAACATTTGTTGACATTTTATCATCAACATAATTATTCTCAAATTGGGTAAAAGTAAAAAGGCGGTAACAAGATATAAGGTAAACAGCCAAATTATTAACAAATCAACAGAGCTTATTAATACTATTGTATAAATATATAGAGAATATCTTTATTTAAAGAGTGTGAATAAAATCCTCGGAGGATGTCGAATATGAAATTCAATTTGTCCAAGTCAAGATTAAGCGGATATCTTCAGTCGGTTCTTCAAGTGGTTCCGGCCAAATCGACCCTGCCTATTCTGTCTAATGTTCTGTTTGAAACGCTGGAAGGAAAATTAAAAATATCGGCGACTGATCTCGAAGTATCCATCACAGCGACTTTTGACTGTAATGTTTCTAAAAAGGGAGTAGCGGTTCTTCCGGCTCGAATCCTTTTTGATATAATCAAGGAATTGCCCGAATCGGAACTGACTTTTGAGGGAACTGCGGCACGAGTCGAGATTAAAGTCCCTAACGGATCATATAAAATTG
>CAZJLX010000096.1:0-8068 GCA_964546545.1 uncultured Ignavibacteriaceae bacterium
ACCGGCATGCTTAAAGTCGTCGATGTGTTCTTTCTGGAATTCGATACCGGCCATTTTAAAGAATTTAGGCCAACCGATACGGTTAATCCATTCACCCATTCTTTCATACTTGTTGGCGTTTTTCGCCCAGAGTTCCACCAGGTTCTTGATGGCCGAAGTAACTTCGGGCCAGCGTGGCGGATTGTTCGGCAGGAACGGAATCGCCAGCTTGGAGAACATCGGCTCGCTACGGGCGTTCGAAACCTTGCCGCCGACCCAGATGGAAACACCATCGTTGAGCGGGTCGTTAAGGGGCATCGCCGGACATACGGTGTAACAGTTGGCGCAGAACATACAGCGTTCTTCGAGAACCTCAACGGAAGGATTACCGTTGACTTCAATCGGTCTGACCGCAGCCGTCGGGCAAGAAGCTACCGTGTTCGGGATTTCGCACATTTTGCGTAATCGGTCATGATCAACCCGCGGCGGACGACGGTGAATACCCAAAATCGCGATATCCGAACAGTGGACGGCGCCGCACATATTCAGGCAACAGGCCAGGGCGATTCTCAATTTCCCCGGCAGTTTCGTATCTACAAAATATTCAATCAGATCGTCCATAACACATTTGACAACACCCGAGGCATCGGTCGCAGCCGAATGGCAGTGAACCCAGCCCTGAGTATGAACAATACTGGAAATTGCATTTCCGATACCACCAACCGGATGGCCAAGTTCGGCCAAATCTGAAATAAGCGGATCTATTTTTTCTTTATCGGTTAAGAGAAATTCGATATTATGACGGCTGGTGAATCTTAAATGACCACCGCAGTATTTGTCAGCCAGGTCACAATAAATACGAATCTTGTCGACACTGATCAGTCGGCCCGAAGCGGCCCTGACCGTATACAGCTCGGCGCCGGATTCGGAGACATGAACCATCACACCCGGCTTAAGTATTTCATGATATTTCCACTTGCCGTAATTTTCCTTGATAATCGGCGGCAAGAACTGCTCGTAATTAGGAGGACCATAGTCAGTCCGTCTGTCTTTCATTACATCAGCCATTTCTATACCTCAAAACTTTAAATGTTCAATTGACAATATGTCCGTCTTTTCCACTTCTGTCACTTTCCTATTCTCCGGAGACGTCATAAAATACATATGGGTTCTCACGAGGATGCGCCACCATTTCGGCCGTCGGCTCCAGGCCGATGGCATCGAGGAAGTTGCCCAATCCGACGCGCTGGATAAATTCGCCAACACGTTCACGGTTCTTGCCTTCTTCGCACCAGACATCCCAGATGCTGTCAACTAAATCAATAATATCTTCATAAGGAGCATCCATCTTAATAAAGGGAACAAAAACCGATGAAAGCAGTGCGCCTTCAACGATCGGAGCCTTGGAACCGATCAGAATAGTCGCGCCGCGATCTTTACCCGGGCGAAGAGCCTTGGGCATAACATTAATGCAATGCATACAGTGGACGCAGTATCTGTTCTTGATATTTAATTCTTTACCATCCCAGTCCATACATTTGGCTGGACAATTATCAACAACATCAGCTTTGATATCCATGCCCTTATCGGCATACTCACGAACCGCGTCTTTATCAACCTGAATATCATCCCGCCAGTTGCCGATGACTGACATATCCGACCGTGCAATCGAGGCGACGCAGTCGTTCGGACAACCGGAGAATTTGAATTTAAACTTGTATGGAAAGGCCGGACGATGTAATTCGTCTTGATAATGCATAGTCAGATCATAATTGACTTTCATGGTGTCATAACAGGCCCATTCGCAACGAGACATACCGCAGCAACAGGTCGGAGTTCTCAGGTCGGAGCCAGAACCGCCAATGTCAAAGTTTATTTTTTGAAGATCAGAGAAAACCGGCTCCAGTTCATCGGTTTTGGTTCCCAGAAGAATGATGTCTCCCGTCGAACCATGCATATTGGTCAGGCCGGAACCGCGTTTTTCCCATATATCACAAATTTTACGCAGGGCATCTGTAGTATAGTACCATCCTGACGGATGGTTAATACGCATCGTATGGAAATGAGAAATATTGGGCCATTTCTCGGGCAGATCTGAATATCGCCCGATTACGCCGCCGCCATAACCCATAACGCCAACAATACCGCCATGTTTCCAGTGTCCGACTCTTTCATTATAGGATTGCTCGAGCTGGCCGAGCAAATCAGCCGCCATGGGACTTTTTTGGGCCGCCATTTTTATCTCTTTGACAAAACTTGGCCAGCGTCCTTTTTCGAGTTCATCCAGTTTTGGGGTACTTGGAATACCTGCCATCGCTACTCCTTCGGATTTATCCTCTATTGTTAATATTATAACTTCGTCAACGTCAAATAACCTCCTACCGTCCATACAACTCGGATAGGTGAAGAATTCCAACCATAACTATCGGTTATACTAATGAATCGACCAGATAGAGTCAAGTAATTTGTGAAATATTTCATTAAGTTTGAAAAAAAAAGTAAGGATAATTTGACCGAAATAACATATGGGAAATCGTATAAGATGTTGTCGGGCATAGTATAGAATGACCAATAATTGTTTCCGCCAAAAATTGGGATGAAATCGACAAAATCAAAAGAATTGCTGTATATTGTTATTTTTGGCACAATGTATTATGACAAATTTTATCCTGTATTTCAATTAAAAAAGGCTCTCGCTCTGCGAGAGCCTATATTTGGCCTGTTTTTAAATTATAGTGGACTTACATATCTTTGTATGGATTTGGGCCGACCGTTTCGATCACTTCGAGAAAATCATCAAAAATCTTCGGAATTCGCATATAATCAGTCATGGCCAGTTCATGAATTTCGACCCGTTCTTCTTCAAGAACCAACTGCTTTAGTTTATCCCGTACATTATCCATCCTAATATGAGCCAGTTCACTACCACGAACAAAATGGCACTGATGATCATCACCTTTTATACAGCCAATCAAAAGAACACCGTCGAAACCTGACGACAACGCATCGGCGATCCAGATAACATTCATTGAACCGAGACAACGCAAAGGAATAATACGAATCATCGCATTATACTGTATCCGCAACAGACCGGCCATATCAACCGATGGCAATGCATCATTTTCGCAAATAAAGGCAAGAATACGAGGTTTTTCATCAAATTCATCTGGGACATTAATTGCCTTAATCATTTGCGACATCATATTGACATTGTAATTCTTAAAGGATACAATTCGTTCCGGACAGGCACCCATGCAGATACCGCACCGTCGGCAACGGAACGGATTCGGCAGCGGCGTTCCTTTTTCATCTTCATCGAGCGCCCCGAAAGGACATTCTTCGGTGCATCGTTTGCACTGCGTACAGCGCTGGAAAAAGAAATCGGGGAATGACATATCGCCGGAGCGCGGGTGGACGGCTACACCTTTACTGATTGATTCCACGGCCTGAATCGATTTCATCGCCGCGCCGTAGGCATCGTTGATAGACATGTCGATATCCATCGGCGCCCGAACCGTACCGGCGGCGTATATGGCCGTTCGTCGTGTCTCGTACGGGAAACAGATAAAATTGGAGTCAGGATATCCATATTTTAAAGTCGGCAGGTCGGTTCCCTGACGATAGGTCAGGTTTAAAATCTTCGCTCCCGGCTCGGCGCAGGAAGCCTCTTTTTTGCCGTCAGCGGTTTCACCCTCTTTTTTCTCGTCATCGCCGGAAGCCGCCGCTTCTTGCTCGGCCAACTCCTTCAGCGCTTCATCGAGATTTTCCACCTTTGTGGTCGGGACCATTCCGGAAGCGAGCACGACCATATCGGTCTGGACCTGAATATCTTCGCCTAAAAGAGTTTCCTTAACATCAATTAAAAGTGATCCGTCATCGGCTTTAGTTACCGAATCGATCTCACCCTTGGTCATAAAGATATTATCATCATCCTGAGCATGAGCATAAAACAATTCATACTGTGCCGGTGTACGAACATCTTTATAAATAATATAAACTTTGGCATTGGGATACTGCTGGCGCACATACATCGCCTGCTTTAAAGAAACCCGGCAGCAAACAGCCGAACAGTAGGGAAGATGATCCTGATCGCGAGATCCGGCACACTGGATAAAAGCAATACTCTCAATCGGCTGTCCGTCTGAGGGGCGCTTCAATCCGCCATTGGAAACCATCTCTTCCATCTGGATATTGGTGATGACATCCGGACTAAGACCATAGCCGAGATAATTAAGATTCTTCGGATCGTACGGTTTCCATCCGGTTGCCTGAACGATCGAGCCGATTAATAGTTCGATTTTGTTACCATTGGAGGAAAGAGTTACGGCAAGTTTACCCGGCTGTCCGGCGGTTTTTTCGACCACCGTTGACTTATGAATTGTAATATTGTCATTACCTTCCACAGCCTCAACCAGATCTTTATATCCCGATTCAGTCAGTTCCTGATATGGGGGCGTTTTGGGAAAAACTTTTTTAAATTTGGTTGCCCAGCCACCCAGCTTATCCTCTTTTTCTACCAGGGTGACCTTATATCCGGCCTCGGCCGCAGCTTTGGCCGCCGTCATACCCGCCATACCGCCGCCGACCACCATTATAGTGCGGCTGACTTCCTCGGTATACGGCACGGGATTATCACCATGTTTTACTTTGGCAATTCCCATACGAACATAATCTTCCGCCAGCATTTGCGTATCTTCATCATTGGCCGGATGCGTCCATGCTACATATTCGCGAAGATTCACTCGGTCTGTAAAAACATCTTTGCCGAAATCAAACAGCTCCGGAAACAGGCGCGCGGAGCAGGCCGAGATAACTATCCGGTTTAGCCCCTCTTTTTTAATATCATCTTTGATTTCCTGAACCGCTTCTTTGCTGCACAGGATATCATGAGTTTTGCAGACCGGAAGTTTATCGCCTTCCGATTCCTTTATCAATTGGTCAATATCGAGTGACTGACCGATCTCGCAACCCTTGCATATATAAAGACCTACTTTTGGATCCGCCATGATTCTACCTCCTCATCCCGATGTTGACAGCTTTCAGTGCGGCTCCGGTAGCGTCCTGAATCGTCGATGCGACATCAAGCGGTCGCACCGCCACTCCGGCACCGATAACACCTTTGCCCGAATTTGAGACAATAAAGCCGAAATCATCTATTGGCGTTTCAAGCGGCGGTTTCGCGTCTGCCGTATTCGGAACCATACCGGTCGCCAGGACCGCCATTTCAACCTCGGTTTTTGTCAATTCGCCGGTCAGTGTGTTTTCGGCATGAAGAATCAGATTACCGTTGGCGGGATTTTCCTCTATTTTGGCGACTTTGCCGCGATGAAAATGAAACTTTTCATCCTCCTGAACCTTGGTATAAAAATCCTCCATTCGTCCGGGAGAACGGACATCAATATAAAACATATGCACCTCGGCATCCGGATACTGGCTGCGTACATAAGTTGCCTGTTTCATCGAAGCCAGACAACAGATCGCTGAACAGTAGGGGAGGTGATTCTCATCGCGTGATCCGGCGCACTGCACGAATCCGATGCTTTTAATTTCATTATTATCTGAAGGGCGCAGTATTTTGCCCCCGGTCGGGCCGCTTACCGAAGCGATTCTTTCCATTATCACGTTGGTGACGACATTCTTAAATTTGCCAAATCCCAGATTATCGATTTTGGTTGCATCATACGGTCGCCAGCCGGTTGCCCAGACAATCGCCCCAACTTTGGCGGTAATCGTTCTGGGCTGCATATCAAGCTCAATTGCATCATATTTACAGGCCTCGACACATTTTTTCATCCGTTCATCGGAAGCGAACTGAGGGTCAACTACATAACGCGGGGGATAGGCATTCAGATGCGGAAGATATATCGCTTTGCTGTTATTCAGGCCGTAATTGAAATCATCGGTTCGCTCAATCTCACAGACCTTCTCGCAGTCCCCACAGTTGGTGCATTTGTCATTGACATATCTCGGTCGCAGCGTAATCTGCACTTCGTATTCACCCGGTCCGCCCGAGATTTTGCCGACATCGGCCAGGGTCAGAACACGGATAAATGAATTTGGCCGTATTCTTTTGAGATTAATCTCAATACCGCAACTCGGCGGGCATAATTTTGGAAAATACTGATTCATGGCCGCGACCCGCCCCCCAATGGAAGCCTCGCGCTCGACCAGAATTACTTTTTTGCCGATTTCAGCGGTTTCGATAGCGGTTGTTATCCCGGCAATGCCGCCACCGACTACAATAGTATCAGCATCAATTTGGCTGTCTACCGGTTCGAATTCAGCCATATCTGTCTCCTCCAAATCCGACCCGCCTCAGCGAGCCCGTATATTTGCTCAAATTATCTTCCAAGCTTGTTACTTTTTTCACAATATATAATATAAAATGTTCAATTTTGTCAAGTGATTATGTTTAAGATATTAATCCGGACAGCCATAAGCCTGAATTAGCAGTATTCTCGAAAATAATTATAATCGAGTTTCATAAAAATAGTGACTGCAAAATTAAGAAAATAAATCGAATTCTATGATATAAAAAAGGGGATGTCATCTGACATCCCCTGATAATATTCCATTTTAGATCTTTACGGGCAGTCGGGTGCGGCGCCACCTCCATAAAGATATTTTATCAGATAAGTGATATCGAAAATATTAATCAGAAAGTCACTGTTGACATCGGCCATATCCGGATTTGGCGGCGGTTCGCCATCACGATACAAGTAATCAATAAGGAAAGTAATATCGAATATGTTTATAGCTCCATCACTGTTAACATCGCCACAAGTTTCAGTAAATACATATAGAGGACCGCAACTGTTTACTCTTCGATTGTATCTCCAGAATGGGGCAGGAGAAGCCTCCTCGGAAAAGGCATTGTTTTCAAAATTAAGGAATAGCAGTTCATTGGCTATCGTCGTCATCATCAGGTCGACCGAACCGTCGCCGTTTATGTCGCCAATAGTGGGCACAAAGCGGCGTGTATGACCGCAATTATCGGCAGCCACCGTTATCGGCCATAGATCAAGCATCAGGCCATCCTTATCCCAGGCGACCAGTCGGTTGGTTTCGGTTTCACACAGGACATTGGCTCCGGCCGAGCCAACCAGATCTGGATAATTATCCCCATTCATATCGGCGAAAACAGGATGGTATAATCGAGACGGATTGGGTGTCGAGGAAAACAAGGGATTTAAGCTGTCGCCGAGATATGGCGTTCCATCCAATCTCCAGCCATAAGCCATGCCACTTGAAAACTCGTAGAGGGTCATGAAATACTCCGGTAAACCGTCTCTATCCATATCGACAAAAATCGGGCCGGGTGCTACAGTATAGGAGCTCACGCCACTGTTTCTTGGCCAGCTTTCTTTTATACCAAGATTTTCATCAAAGGCATACAGCCAGAAATTGCCAGTTCCGAGTTGGTCATCGACGGTCGTTACGATTAGTTCATGTTTTTCATCATTATCGATATCGGCAGCCGACAAGTAATAGGCCCAAACCATCGACGCCACACCGTCTGCCAAATCATAGCTGTCAATAATAGTTCCGCTTTGATCACACTGAATAAGCTCGTTCAGAGCCATGTAAAATTCATCGTAACCGTCACCGTTCAAATCGGCTGCCAGATAGCAATAATATCCGCTCGGCATTTCGACGAGAAACGAACCGTCCGACTCATATACGAAATATCTTGCTGAACTACCCGGCCGACCGGCAAAATAGAGAATTTCATCCATTCCATCTGAGTCGATATCTTTTAAAGCCACAAACGGATAATAATGTTCATCGCCGTTATCCAATCCGATGATTTCCGGCGATACGGTCAGAGTGATTTCAAACGATGATTCAGTTGACGGGAATCCATATATTTTGCTGTTGCTGCAGACAATAAAATCATCATTACCATCACCGTCCAGATCGCCGACAGCGGCCGGAATACGATAATTACCGGCCGGCAGGCTGGGGACGCCGGTCGTTTTTTCCGTTCCATCAGGATTTAAAAATAAAAGCCCGGACGAGGTTCCGAATATGATTTCATAAGCCCCATCATCATCAACATCACAGTAATTAGGATAGGGTGTGACATCGG
>CAZJLX010000097.1:0-8046 GCA_964546545.1 uncultured Ignavibacteriaceae bacterium
GCCAATTAAGGAGTTATATATTGATCTACGGAGTTATTCTTGCCGGAGGAAGAGGGGAACGATTCTGGCCGCTTTCAAGAAAGAAACGCCCTAAACAGCTTTTAAAGCTGATTTCTGATAAAACCATGCTGGAGGAAACTATTGACCGCGTTCTGCCGCTTATTCCCATCGAACGAATTCTAGTCGTAACCTCGGAAGATATGAGAATCGCCATACTAAAAGAGATCAAGACTCTCAAAGATGAAAATATTCTGGCCGAACCGAAGGGTCGTAATACCTGTCTGGCCATCGGTCTGGCCGCCAAGCATTTAAAAAAGAAAGACCCCGATGCTGTGATGGTCGTCCTGTCAGCCGACCATATTATCAAACCGGCCGAAAAACTTCTGAATATAATCAATACCGCCGCCCGGGTTGCATCCGAGGATGATAAACTGATTACTATCGGCATCGAACCGACCCGAGCCGAAACCGGATACGGCTATATTAAAATGGCTGACGTATATAAAACGATTAACAACATTTCCGTTTATAAAGTCGATTCATTCACCGAAAAGCCACAACCTGTAGCGGCTCAGCAATATTATTTCAGCCGCGAATATCTCTGGAATTCAGGCATGTTTATTTGGTCGGTCAGTGCGGTACTGAATGCCATTGATAAATGTCAGCCGGATATGGGCGTGGCCCTCAGGTCGTATTCTACAAAGATTGGCGGCAAGGATGAACTCCCGGCACGTGGCGGTCTCTATGATCGCTCGGAACCGATCTCGATTGACTTTGCGGTACTGGAAAACGCCGAAAATGTTCTGGTCGTTAAGGGTGATCTGATTTGGGATGATGTTGGAAGCTGGAATGCACTCGAACGGTACAAGTCAAAAGACGCGGACAATAATGTCGTCATCGGTTCAGCCAAGGTCTCGGGCAGTTTCGAAACGACAATTTATAATGAGGACGGCGGTATAATAGTTGCTCTCGGTGTCTCGGATCTTGTCATGGTCAAAACCGATAATATTGTCCTGGTAGTGCATAAGACTAAAACCGGTGAAATAAAAAAAGTTCTGAAAGAACTGGCTGAAGATCCCGAAAAAAAAGAATTTCTCTGATGCGAACAATAAAACCAATCGGCATATTACTAATTATTTTGTTTTTTATATCAGCCTGCGGCGGTTCATTTAATCGACCGGGCGATGACCAATCGGGTAATGTCTCGCCGAAGAAAAAAGGCCGGTTTGATCCTCTTAGCCTGCCACAGGATAAGCGCATTATCCCTGAAGATTATCCGATAATCGCAGCCGTTGACAGTCAGATTGTCGATGATACAACCTATTTTGCCTCAACCGATGACTCATCATCCATAATACCGGCCAATCCCTATGAAACATTCCGGATTCAACTATATACTTCCAAGAGTTATGGCCCGGCCATAACCGAACAAAAAATCGCGGCCGAGGTTTTTGATCAGGTGGTTTTTCTTGATTATGAAGTTCCCTATTACAAGGTTCGCTGTGGCGATTTCCCCAACACCGAGGAAGCAGAAAAATATCTCCCGGCTGCAATTGAGGCCGGTTACAGGAACGCCTGGGTGGTAAAAGTCGCCAAAAATGTTCATAATCTTAAAGATTTATACGAAGATGAAGAAATCCGTCCTTTGATTGATACTCTCATTGATACGACCGATTCGCTTCTTTTCGAACCGGAGAATTCAAATGACCAACCTGAATATCCGGAAAATTAATCCGGCCCGGCCCGCAAACAATATCATCAATAAGGCCAGAAATATTTTAATCGACGGCGGAATAATTATTGCCCCGACGGAAACCAGATATGGTCTGCTCGGAAGATGTGACAAGATGGATACTATAAAGAAAATTTATGACTTAAAAAAAAGGGAGATCAGTCTTGCCACAGCCATATTTATCCATTCCTTTGATGAAATCGGGCGACTGGGCATAGAAACCGAAAAATCACGCAAACTCAGCCGCATATTTTTGCCCGGCCCCCTGACCCTGGTCTTAAAAAATAAAAGCGATTTTAGAAACCCGATCGCCGTGAATAACAAAATCGGCCTCCGTTTTTCCTCTTCACATGTTATTAGCCAACTGCTGGATGGAATAGAATTTAATCTGACGGCTACCAGCGCCAATATCTCGGGATTGCCGGAAGCTGAAATTATTGGGGAAATCTGCTCCGCTTTTGGCGATAAAGTCGATTTGTACCTTGACGGAGGGCGACTAAATTCCCTACCTTCAACTGTTATTGAATTTAAACGAAATGAATGTAATATTTTGAGAGAAGGCGCCATTTCATCCGAAGATATAAATAAGGGACTGTCGGAGGTTTGATTGATATGTATCATGTGATGTTTGTCTGTACCGGAAATACATGCCGCTCCCCGATGGCCGAAGGCGGCTTAAGAAAACTGATTGAAAATCAAAAAATAGCAAATATTTCGGTGTCTTCTTCCGGAACCGCCGCCGGGACCGATTTTCCCGCTACAACTTATGCTATAGAGGCGGCTCGTATCTGGGAAGCGGATATATCCGAACATTATTCACAGCCGTTGACCGAAGAAAATATCGATCGGGCTGATTTGATTCTGACCATGTCGACCTCACATTGCCGTGATGTAATCAGAACCAAACCGGAGGCCCGCGATAAAACGTTTCTTTTAAGGAATTATCCGGATCATGGTTGTGACGGTGATGGAATCGATGACCCGATCGGCGGCTCGCTGGATATGTACAATAAAACCTTTATTGAGATCGGTGAGGAGCTGGGTCGCATACTGCCTGAAATAATCAAGATGGCGAAGGAAAAAGAGAAAGTAATCGAGGAGAATGATTAAAAAACTCTTATTAATCTTTGTCTCATTTTTAATTTTTGGCGGGACAATCTACTTTTCTGATATCGTCCATGGTTGGGCGTCCGATGCCGAGGCGACCGACACAACCAGTCTTGATCCCGGCTTTGAACGGTATATCGAAAATGTCGCTTTTGGTCCGGGCGAAAGACTATCATTCGATATCGGCTACGGATTTATAAATGCCGGTAATGCCACTATGGAAGTTGTCGATCTGATTGAGTACAATGAGCGTCCTTGCTACCAGATTGTTTCAACCGCCAGTTCCAACCGTTTTTTCTCATCTTTTTATCCGGTCGAGGATCGGGTCGAATCAATCATGGATGCCGTCGGCATATTTAGCTGGCATTTTGAAAAAAAGCAGCGCGAGGGTGGCTATCGTGCATATCAGGCATACTCCTTTGATCAACAAAATCATACCGCCTTGTACAAAGACAGCACGCATATTATCGCTCCGTTTGTGCAGGATGCCTTATCAATTCTATACTATGCACGGACAATGAATTTAAAAGTCGGACAATCAACATTTATAGATAATTTTACCGACGGAAAACAGTATCCGTTGGAACTAAAAGTACTGAAAAAAGAAACGGTTGAGGTTAAGGCCGGAAAATTTGATTGTCTCGTGGTCGAACCATTACTTATGTCTTCAGGTATTTTCAAACATGAGGGCAGATTAAAAGTATGGTTGACCGATGATCGTTTGAAAATGCCGGTATTAATGAAATCCAAAGTACTTGTAGGGTCAATCACCGCAGAATTGACCGATTACGAGTTGGGTGAAATTCTGGACTTCTGATCTATATGGCTCGTTTTTCTCAGGCAGATTTAAGTCAGGTCAAAACGGTCGAGTTAAATGACCGAAGTAGCAAGGTGGAGATAGATTCTCTGGCCGGAGTACCTTCCGACAAGAATGCCCGGCAGTTTTTTGAGTCGCTTCCCAGGCAGCTCAAGGCATCAGAATTAATCGATTTTATAAAGATCGTGGTCGAAACGCACAAAGGAAACAGGCCGATTCATCTGATGATGGGTGCTCATGTTATTAAAGTCGGCCTTTCCCCTGTTATAATTGATTTGATCGAACAGAATGTTGTCACCGGCCTTTCCTTTAATTCGGCCGGATTGATTCATGAACTGGAACTGGTTTTTGCCGGCAAAACTTCAGAAGATGTCAGAATCGGTCTTGAAAACGGCAGCTTTGGAATGTCCCGGCAAACAGCCGAGTTGTTTAACGATGTCGTTGCCCTGGCCGATGAAAAAAAGATCGGTCTCGGTGAGGCAGCCGGTATATATATTAATAAAAGTAAATCTGAATATAAACTTCTCTCATTATTCGCCGCTGCTGATAAAAATAACATACCGGCTACGATCCATCTGGCGATCGGGACCGATATTGTGCAACAATTGAATAACTTTAATGCCGCCAATGCTGCCGAAGCGTCTTACCGTGATTTCAAAGTACTGGCACATTTAATGGGCAAGATCGACGACGGTGGTGTTGTTGCCAACATCGGCTCGGCGGTTATTCTACCGGAAGTCTTTCTTAAGGCGCTAACTGTGGCGCGAAATATCGGAACGCATAAAAGCAATATAACGACAGCCAATTTTGACATGATAAATCAATACCGTCCGAAAATGAATGTTGTTAACCGTCCGGTAACGGGCAAAAGCCGCGGTTTTAATTTTATCGGTCATCATGAAATTATGATTCCCCTCCTGGCCTGGGGAATTAAAGCCTATATATCTGAGAACAAATAAGTGGATGGAGTCTTAATATGATACGTCTGGTTGAATGTGTCCCCAACTTTTCCGAAGGTCGTCGAAAAGAGGTCCTGGATGAAATATTGAAAGAAATAACTTCCGATCCGACTGTCATCCTCCTTGACAGCGAAATGGACGCCGATCATAATCGCGCCGTTGTGACCTTTGTCTGCCCCCCGGAGTCGGCGGTTGAGGCATGTTTCAGAGGTATAAAGAAAGCCTCCGAACTGATTGATATGAGAACGCACCATGGCGAACATCCGCGTATGGGTGCTACCGATGTTTGCCCTTTTATTCCAATTTCGGATTTTAGCGAAGCCGAGGCGATTGAACTGGCGCACCAGTTAGGGAAAAAAGTCGGCGAAGAGTTACAGATTCCGGTCTTTTTATATGAATCCGCCCGGACACGGCCCGAACGGGAAAATCTGGCCGTCGTCCGTAAGGGCGAATATGAAGGCATGATTAAAGAGATTGAAAATAATCCGGACCGAAAGCCCGATTACGGCCCGGCTAAAATGAACCTGAAGGCCGGCGCCACCGCGGTTGGGGTCCGTTTTCCGCTGGTTGCTTACAATGTTTATCTTGATACCAACCGGGTCTCAACCGCCAAAAAAATCGCCAATGCGGTCCGATTCCTGCAGGGTGGTTATCGTTTTGTAAAAGCTATGGGCTTTTCTATCGCCGAACGTAATCAGGTGCAGGTCTCGATGAATCTTGTCCGTTACACAAAAACGCCGGTTTTTCGTGTCTTTGAAACGATTAAATCAGAGGCGGCCCGATACGGTGTTAATGTAATATCGTCCGAAATCGTCGGGCTGGTTCCCCAGCAGGCATTATTTGATGTCGCTGATTTTTACCTGCAACTGGAAAATTTCTCCAAGGCCCAGGTTCTGGAGGAAAAACTGAGGCAAACCGGAGGCGGTGGGGCCTCGACAGATGATTTTTACAACGAAGTCGCCGCCAAAACGCCGACCCCGGGTGGCGGTTCGGTTGCCGCCGCGGCCGGCGCTCTCGGCGCGGCCCTCGATTCAATGGTCTGTCGCCTGACAGTCAAAAAGAAAAAATATAAAGATGTTGCCAAAGAATTAAATTCGATTTTGGAAAAAACAGAAATCCTCCGCACCGAATTAAGGGAAATGATTGTCAAAGATGGAGAAGCCTTCGATAAGGTCATGGCCGCCCGGAAATTGCCAAAAGACAATGAAGCTGAGATTGAAAAAAGGAACAATGAGATTTTCGAAACCACTAAAGGTGCCGCTATTACTCCGCTGGTAACCGCTCAAAAATCTTTGGAAGTTCTCAAATTGACTAAGACGGTTGCCGAGAAAGGCAATCTTAATTCGGTTTCCGATGCCGGAGTGGCTGCCTTGATGGCAAAAGCGGCCATTGAGGGTGCCGTTTATAACATAAAAATTAATATCAGTGGTTATGAAGATGAAGCCTTTGTATCTGAGATGCAAAATAAGATAAATGACCTTCAGCATGAAAGCGATATTCTCGCCGCTGAAATTAAAAAAATCGTCGAAGATAAAATCTAAATGAAGCGCTGGATAGATCTGCATATTCATTCTGATTTTTCCGATGGACTCGACTCACCGGAGGAAATAGCCAAAACCGCCCGGAAAAAGCAGTTCACCGCCTTTGCGATTTGTGATCATGATAATTTCAACGGCTATTTTGAGGCCAAAAAAGTGCTGGGCAAAAACGATCCGGAATTGATCAGCGGAACCGAATTATCCGCCGGCAGAGGCGGCGAGGATATACATATTCTGGGATATCTTTTTGATCCGGAATCACCTCTTTTTAAGAAAACCTTAAAAGAATTTCGAGATGCGCGGAACCGGCGCGGTGAAAAAATGGTATTACTATTAAGGAAGATGGGTATTGATATACCTATTGAATTGGTTTATAAACTGGCCGGAAAATCTGCTATCGGACGACCCAATGTGGCTGATGCTCTGGTTCAGACGGGAGCGGTACGTAAATTTGATGATGCCTTCGAAAAATATATCGGCCTTGACGGTCCGGCTTATGTGCAGAAAGAAAATTTGAAACCAAAAGATGCCATTGATTTGATTCATAAAGCCGAGGGGCTGGCCTTTCTGGCGCATCCGGGGGTCGCCAATGCTATAAGGCATATCGACGAATTCATAGGCTATGGCCTTGATGGCGTTGAGGTGTACCATCCGTACCACAATAACCGGGTTCGCAAGTTATTAAATGAGATCGCCGAAAAACATTCGCTTCTGAAAAGCGGCGGCTCTGATTATCACGGACGAGGCCGACACACAGGCGGAATCGGCTCGATGCAGGTTCCGGCCGAATTGCTTGATAAAATGAAAGAAAAATTAAATCGATAGAATCGAGGATAAATTGAAAGCCTTATATCTTATTGTATTGTTGCTGGTCTTTACCGGTGGTTCGGTCATGTCCAAAGAACTTTCCGAAGCGCAGCAGCAGGAATTACTCGATCATATAAAGTACATTCGCAATCAGGGTCCTCGACCCGCGGACCTCGAAGGTATAGATCGCATCAAATGTGCCACCGGCCTGGCCCAGGATTTTTTTATTAACCGCCAGTACCTGACCGGCAAATATGCCGCCGAAGCCGAAGCTTTCGCTACTCGACCCAACCTGCAGGCTTTTTATGATACACCGGGTGGACATTTTCGGATTCATTATGATTCCATCGGCTTAAAAGCTGTTTATCAGCCCTTTATTGATAGTACACCGGCCGGAGGCGACGGAATACCTGACTATGTCAATATCGTCGGCCGTATCGCTGATTCGGTCTGGGCTTTTGAAATCGATCATCTCGGCTTCCCCCCACCCGCTTCCGATGCCGACAGCGGTGGCGGTATGGCGCTGGTTGACATATATCTTAATGCCCTTTCGGATCTATATTATGGTGTCACATGGGGCGAAACTATAATCGATGCACAAACAGTCACCAGTTTTATGGAACTGGATAATGATTATGCCGGAATTCCTCCGTATAACGGAAGTACTACTCTGAATGGTCGTCTTGATGCCGCCCGGGTAACCATTGCCCACGAATTTTTCCATACTATCCATTACACGATGGATCGAACCGAATATGAAGATCAGGGCGTCGTATCTTTCGCAGCATATTGGTGGGAGATGTCAGCTGTCTGGATGGAAGAGATGATGTACGATAATATTAATGATTATTACTATTATCTCGATTATTTTTACGACGAACCATGGAAAAGCCTTCAGGCGGTCCCCAGTTATTTTGACCTGCATCAGTATGGCGCGGCGGTATTTCCGATATTTTTATCGGAGGCTATTGATACGGCCGTGATTCGGGTAACCTGGGAAAAATGTCGCGATTATGGCACCGGTACCGATTTCCCGCTGGCCCTCAATGACGCCATTGACAGCATTACCGACTGCGCTCAGGATTT
>CAZJLX010000098.1:0-7888 GCA_964546545.1 uncultured Ignavibacteriaceae bacterium
TGATTTGATAGTGATTATGTCGGGAAGGAAGTTTGGTGCAATAAGAAACCCACCGCAGAGCGGGTGGGCTACCCCTACTCGCAGAGGCTTGACCTACGGCTACTTCGCTTTCTGCCCTTTGATGATATACAGACTGCCGGGAGAGCAGATATAATAACTTTTATCCTCGATCTGTTTTTTAAGAGCCGAGATAAGTTTATCGCTGATAACCTCCGCCCGATCGAATTCCTCATCGGTCCCGCCGCCCGCTATAAATTCCTCGCGCTCCCGTTGCAACAAGGTTCGGCGACGGTCGTCGTCGAAATGATGCTTCTTGATTTTTGCGAGGGCGTCTTGCTGAAGCTCTGAATCGTACGGCGGTTCGAGAAAATGTATTTTGTCGTTGATCCGTATTTCGACTCCGGTCAGGCCGAGCTGGCTCATCATGTGCGGTAATTTAAGCGCGATGGCATTATCGCCCCGGCCCAATTTTATCCGTCCTTTATTAGCCAGATAACTGACCCTTTTCGACAAAAAAATTTCCTCAATACTCAATTCGGGAAGCGACCAGAACGCGACCGACATCGCCGCCGAAAGATTGTCCGGTTCTTTGCAGACAATCGACCCTCCCGGTTTGGTGATACGAATCATCTCGGCGAGAGCCTCGGTCGGCCGCTCCATATGCATCAACAGCGCCTGACATAAAGCCAGATCAACGGCGTTGTCCTCCAGCGGCAGGGCATAGGCGTCGGCCTTAATAAATTCCGCCTCACCATCGACCGCCCAGTCATGGGCCGCCTCGCGGGCATCGGCTATCAGTTTGGCGTTGCCGTCAATCCCGATATACCGACCGCCTCGGCCGAAATATTTCCAGTACGTATAACCGAGATAACCGAGACCGCAGCCAACATCGACAATTGTTTGTCCCGGTTCCATCTCTATCCAGGCGGCGAGATTCTCCAGCGTTTCATCGCGATACATCGATTTGCGCTGATAGATGAGCATATCCCGCCAGCATTTCTGCGACCAGTCAGGTTTATCGGATACCATAGGCCACTCCTGATTGAAACGCCAATTATATTTGCATTAATCGAATTTCCGCTGAGGGATTTATTAAAAATAATCGATTCCCTCAATATTCTAATAATAGGCAAGTCTTTATGAATTGTCAATAATCTCCTTAAAAATCACTTTTCAGGTTTTAAACAGAGACACATTTTCGCGACTTTTTTGAATATTTATCATCCAAATCCGGTATATTAACAAAGGAGAATTAATATGTCAGGAAATATTGTTCCAATTATAGCGGCTACCGCGGGAGCGACCGCCGCGGCCGCGGCGGCCCGTAAACGCCGCGAAGAGGAAGAGAAAATGACAACATACAAAAGCGATGACCTCGACGGCTGGGAATTTAAAATAGTCCGCGCCAATACGAGGAAATTTAAAAACCGCGAAAAAATCGAGCAGGTCAGACAGGATGAGGCAAAAGCGGGCTGGGAGCTGGTCGAAAAATTCGATGATTCTCGTCTCCGGTTCAAACGGCGCGTCGAAAAAAGATCTTTTGACGCGCATACTGAAATCGATCCGTACCGCACTCAGGTCGGATCGGACAAAGGAGTTATTATCGCGACTATTATTGGTGTGCTGGTTTTATTGCTCGGTATCCTGGCTTTTATCGGTTTCAGATTTGGATTTGATCGAGGTGTTATCGGCGGTTTGACGATGCCGGCCCTGATTGCCGTTACGATAGTATTTTTCGGTATTATTACCGCTATTATTGCGGTCAGGAAACATAATTAGATGTTGATACTCATGTCCTGAAGCTGGCGATCTTCGGTCTTTTTTGAAGTGACATCGCGAACGATTGCAATAACTTCATCCTTGTTACAAACGCAAATACGTGCTTCAAATTTTTGCAGGGAGTTATTAATCATTAATTCATATTCAAAGATCTGAGGTTGACCTGTTTTTAGTGCCAGCGCGAGATGTTTGTATGCTATTTCACTAACATTTTCGGGTAAAGTTTCCGATAATTTTTTTCCGATAAATTTTTCTTCCTCCATATATAAGGTCATTTTGTCGCCTTTATACCGCAGAAAGACACCATCTTTGCTAAGATGAAAAATCGAGTCGGGAATGGCATCCAACAGTGCCCTGGTTTGCGCCTCATTTTTTCTTAAGGTCTCAATCGCTTTTACTCTCTCGGTGATATCGTTCATCATCGCCAGGACATGGATATTACCATCGCCGCTTTTTAAAATCGAGGTTGAAATAGCCACGACCCGTTTATTTCCATCAGAACGCGTTATTTCCCATTCTTCATTTTTCAAATTATCGCCAGTTCTCATCTTATCCATTCTTGCCGCGGCCATTTTCCGGATTTCCGGGTCGGGATATACCGACTGATACCATCCTTTGCGGTTAATCTCTTCCATAGTGTAACCGGTAATTTCGGTCATCCGGTCGTTCCAAACCGTGAATCTGTTATAAGGCGGATTGGGAATTTCATGACAAACGCAGAGACCCTCGGCAGCATTTTTTATAAGGGATTGCTTAAATGAGTTTTCCTCTTTTAATATTTGCTCCGCTCCTTTTCTTCGCGAAACAACCGACTGGACGTAGGCGGACGCAAAAACCAGAAGTGACACGACCATCGTCCGCATCCAGATATTATATGAATTGGGAGAAAACAGCTGACCGATCAGATCACCATTGCCGAAGATATAAGCATCCAAAAAGGCCTGAAGGAACCAGTAAAGAGCGCCGATTATGACTCCGCCAAAAACGTAGCTGCCAGCGAAATCAAAATAAAAGCTTCCAGTTTTACGCATAGGGGGCTATATCGTAATTTTAAATATTTTAACTGTCAAACATTTATCATATTATATTGTGCATCACAGCCTCATTATTTTATCGGCCGATTTATCGCAATTGCTTAACGATTAAATTTGGATACTTTGAACCAGCAAAACTTCGTTTATGCAATGAAAACAACATAATAATTCTGCCGGGGTAAATTGGTGAAATGTAATCGGTTGAATATAATCAGGATTTATCTGATATTACGACTTTGGCTTCCGGGTCGACAGCATGCAAAATCCAGTCCATTGCTATCTCTTCACCGTCTGGATTACTTGAGCCGTTGATGTATCGTTCCGACTGATAGATACCGGTTTTTTTGGCGATCAATTTTAATTGCATCAACGTGACTTCATCGCTCAAAATAATCACCGAGCGGTTCATACCATGCTTTTTATAGAATTTCTGAATTTCCTCGACTTTGGCCTTACATTCGGCAGGCAGGATTTCGATTTCCCGCATATCGACAAAGACGCAAAAATCTTTTCCCTCGAGTTGTAGAACCGATTCTTTGGCCTGGTCGATCCATTCAATAGTCTCTTCCAGCGTAATCGTCCCGGAAAAAGTAAAATGATAGCCGAAATCTGTCTTATGCCATATAATCATAATTCCGTTTATTAATATCGGCCAAAAAGGGGCACGACTATAGTCTGAAGGGAACGAATTTACCGGCCAGTAAAATGGACAACAATAGGGCGGCAATGGTTAATCCGGTTATCTGTCGGGGCTTGCTTACTTGTTCAAGCCTTGCTATATTATAACGATGAAGGACAGCAACAAATCAGAGGGCTCGGATGATACAGGCTCACGGCCATCGGACGCCGATCGGCAAAAACAGGATATCGACCGCCGAATTCAACTTTATCAGAAACAACTTCGCCGCCTGGCCTCCGAATTATCGCTGGCCGAAGCTCGTGGACGTCGAGAGATCGCATCCGATCTGCATGATCACATCGGCCAGGCTCTGGCGTTTGTATTGCAAAAGGTGAGTTTGTTACAGGGTAACTCGATATTTTCCGGAATGGATGAGGATTTCTCGGAAATACTCTCGATTCTAAACCAGACAATTCGGTATACTCGCAACCTTACAGTAGAAATCAGCCCGCCGGTGCTTTATGAACTCGGCCTGCCGGCTGCTATCGAATGGTTGGCCGAAAGAGCGCTTCAAAGATATAAACTGAAAGTGCTATCGACCCAATCCGGAGTTCCATTGGAAATATCCGAGGCCATCAGGGTCTTCATGTTTAAAGCGATTCAGGAGTTGATTAATAATACGGCCAAACATGCCGGGGCGAGTCGGGTCAATATCCATTCGTTTTGGAAAAAAGACGAATTTGAGATTGTCGTAAGCGATGATGGTCGGGGATTTGATACAACAACATTCGAAAGCGGATTATCCGAGGATTGTTGTTTTGGGCTTTTCAGTATTCGCGAGCGATTATCTTATATCGGCGGCACTATAATCATAAATTCATCGCCGGGAAACGGAACCCGGGTTTCAATAACAGCCCCCTATAAAATAGCAGACGAGGCTGAAAGTGATTAAAATATTACTGGCAGATGACCATAAGCTGTTAATCGACGGACTTCGCTCCCTGCTGGAAAAGCAAAAAAATTTGGAAGTTGTCGGCGTCGCCAAAGACGGTCTGGAAACGGTTGATCTGGCGGCTCAGTATAAACCCGATATAATCCTGCTTGATATTTCAATGCCTCAATTGAACGGGATTGACGCCGCTCGAAAAATACTTCGTGATCTGCCCGATACGAAGATCATCATGCTTTCGATGCATGCCGACCGGAGATATATACAGGAATCGATTCGAATCGGGGCACGCGGATATATTCTTAAAGAGTCGGCCGCCAGAGAAGTTATTAAGGCGATCGAAGATGTCCAAAAGGGGGAAATATTTTTCAGCCAGTCGGTGCGTCATCAGGTTCTGCACGAATATGTCAAATGGATTCGACAGGGAGACAATTCATCCTATTCTCCTCTGAGTGTCAGGGAACGGGAGGTTTTGCAACTTCTCACCGAAGGCAGGTCAACCAAAGATGTGGCAGGTATTCTAAATGTCAGCGTTAAGACGGTCGAAAGCCACCGCAAGCAGATTATGGACAAACTCGGCTTATATAGTATTGCGGAGCTGACCAAATATGCCATTCGTGAAGGACTTACTCAGCTCGATTAGCACCGAGTCCGAAAAGTCCTGATTAGCTCTTTTATATTCTGCGACCGGTAAGGGATTTCGTATCTAATAATCAGGGAAAGCCCTATTTTCTTATTGTCCGGAGTTCGACATATTATTTTTGATAAAGACTAATTTGGAGGAGCAAAATGTTTGACACTGGCAACACCGGATTTATGCTTGTGGCAACCAGCCTGGTTATGTTAATGACGCCGGGGCTGGCCTTTTTTTACGGGGGCTTGGTGGGGCGCAAAAATGTGCTTTCAATTATGATACAGAGTTTTGTTTCTATGGGCGTGACAACCATTCTATGGTACGCCGTAGGTTTCTCTCTCTGTTTCAGCGGCGGCGAAGGCGGTATTATTGGAAATCTCGATATGGCGTTTTTAAGTGGTGTGAATCCCTTAACAGCTTTTGGAGATGGTCAGATACCGATGTTTGTCTTTTTTGCCTATCAAATGATGTTTGCGATTATAACCCCGGCTCTTATCACCGGAGCTTTCTCAAATCGCGTCCGTTTTCCCGCTTACCTGTTATTTCTTGTCGCATGGTTACTGCTTGTTTATTTCCCGTTTGTCCATATGATCTGGGGTGGCGGAATACTGGCCAAGTGGGGTGTTCTTGATTTTGCCGGCGGCATAGCTGTTCATAATATTGCCGGTATGGCGGCTCTGGCCTCGGTCCTTTTTGTCGGCCGACGACGTGTGGCGGAAAAGGGTCCGCATAGTATCCCCCTGGTAGCGCTTGGGACCGGTCTGCTCTGGTTCGGCTGGTACGGATTCAATGCCGGCAGTGAATTACAGGTTGATGGCATTACCGCTCTGGCCTTTGTCAATACCGATGTAGCCGCATCATTTGCCGCGATTTCCTGGCTGTTTTTGGAGTGGACGCTGACGAAGAAACCCCGGTTCGTAGGTCTGCTGACAGGTGCGGTGGCCGGTCTGGCGACGATTACTCCCGCCGCAGCTTTTGTTTCGACCGGGTCTGCGGCTATAATCGGACTTTGCGCTGGTATTATTTGCTACTCCGCGGTAAGCTTGAAAAACAAACTGCATTGGGATGATGCTCTCGATGTATGGGGGGTGCACGGTGTCGGCGGCGCCCTTGGAATTATAATGCTTGGTTTGCTGGCCAGTACCGCCATTAATCCGGGAGGAGCCAATGGTCTTTTCTTCGGTGGCGCTGATTTCTTTGTCAAGGAACTGGTCGCAATTCTAATTTCATCGGTGTATGCCTTTATATTCACCTACGGAATGCTCTGGATAATCAACAAAGTTATTACTGTTAAAACAACCGAGATCGAGGAAACAACCCTTGACGAGTCGCTGCACGGTGAAAATGCATACATTAATTGATTGACATATTTTGGGAGTATCAAATAATGCCAAAGAAATTTTTACCACAAATTTTACTGATTACAATTTTAATGGCTGGCATGACCAATGGGGCGTTTGCATCGGATAAAATTTCGGTCAACACGGGCGTCGATTTTTACAACAGGTATGTCTGGCGCGGTGTGGATATCGCCCCGACGCCGTCGATTCAACCTACCCTTTCGGTTACATTTTGCAATCTGGAGCTAGGTGCCTGGGGGGCCTATTCATTCTCGAATGATACCTCGGTAATTGATGAGATTGATTTTTGGCTGAGTTATACGCTGGAATTAAAAAACGGCATCTCCTTTACTCTGCTTGCAACCGATTACTATTTTCCGAATGCCGGTATAAAATTCTTCAATTTTAACGATTATGATGCAGCCGATCCCGGCGCCCATACAATCGAACCGGGCCTGTCGATCAGCGGTTCCCCCTCTTTTCCTCTGACTCTGTCCGGTTATATGAATGTCTACAATGATGCCGGAAACAATGCCTATTTCCAGCTTGACTATCCGGTGACGGTCGGCGAAACCGAACTTGGCTTATTTTGCGGCTTTGCCGGCGGCAGCAAAGATAATCCGGATTACTATGGAACCGATAAACTCAATGCCATTAATCTGGGCTTGACCGCCCATCGCGAAATTATGGTATCGGAAAGTTTTTCGCTGCCTCTCGCCGTTTCGCTGATTGTTAATCCGCGGGCCGAAATCTCTTATCTTTTGGCTGGCATGAGTTTTTAAGCCTTCTGAAAAGGACGGATAATTATTACTGTCGGCGGCCGCGAGTTTGATGCTCGCGGCCACCCTGTTTTTTATCGAAGAGGAATAATATTTTGTATTTTTGTCAGAGACTATTTGCCGGAACCAATCAGGATAAGAGAGCGGTACACTTCCTTTCCATAACGGGTCATTCGAAGAAATTCCGTTTTCTCGATGCGTAGATGCCTGGGTTTGGTTCTGATTTTTTTGTATGAGGCGGCATCAGGATCATGGATATAGACATTCTTTTGATCAAATCCGGTGACTATCACCCAATGAGGCACCCTGTCACCGGTAAGACGATAAGTGCTGATTAAAACAACCGGCAGCATGGCACGATGTAAAGCGGATATGATTTCATCTATTCCGTACTCATAAATGGCGGTACTCAGTCCGGCGAGTAGAGCCTTATTTTTCATATCATTATGCACCACTTTCATCACCTCGCGTTTTTCGGGCCGGCGCACTGATCTTAGCATGGGTGTTCTGTCCGTAGACATAACGGCCCGACATGACAGCCCCCGGGACAAAGCCGATAAAGCCAAGCCGTAGCCATCGGTCCCGGCATAGCCGGACGCCATGAAAATCAGGGTCGCCTCTTTCCACAAAATCATTTCCAGCGCCCTCGTAAATTCGGCCGTCGGTTTGAAGTATTTCAGGGCCATCATGAGGCAGGCCGGACCGCAGGTAAAATCAAGTGTCTGGGCATAATAAGGTACATCATAATTCAGTT
>CAZJLX010000099.1:0-7844 GCA_964546545.1 uncultured Ignavibacteriaceae bacterium
TGAATGAAATGAAGGGCTATGAGATCGTAACATTCAAACACCATCAGCCCTTTCATCTCCCGATTTCCCCACCAAACCAATGTTAAACCACTTTATTCCTCTATTTATAGGGCTACAAGAGTTTTTTGGGAAGATTGGGAGATGAAAAATATTTTTATATAACGAAACAAACCCATTTTATTGTAACTATATGAGTGGTATTATTATACGGAGAATCGCGCGAAGCTTTTGTAGCCCACCGTTCTACGGTGGGTCTCTTATTGCACCATGCGTCTATCCATACAAAATAAATACCAAATCAATGTATAATGATATTTTCGCTCCTTTTATAGAGGATATAACTATGCAGATAAGTGAAAAATTCAGCGTGAATGTCAGGAGCGCCCTCCGGGCCTTGCGCTTCGCGCAGGCATGGCTCGACCTTAGCGCCTCTCCGGCAACCGGTTCGCAAATTCACTACCAGGTTGATAGTCCGAAATATTTAAACTTTGCGAAACAAACCCAATTTGTTGTATCTTGTTGTGTAATAGTGCATAAGCGTGGTGTGTCATTGCGAGGAGTTGCGAAGTCCCGCTATGCGGGAGTTCGGAACGACGTGGCAATCTCACCACTTCGTATGAGTAATAAATTATGTAATTTAATAAATTCTGTGGTAGGCAAAAATGTCAATCCAAAAGAAATCTGAATTGCCAAACGACGCCGACAGATTGCCACGTCGATTTATAGTCCCGGCAAACGGGACTATAAATCTCCTCGCAAAGACAATGATTATTTCCTGTTGTTTAATTTTCCCCCGGAGCCAATTCGATCAGAAAACAATTTATCCGACGAAACAAAGCCATTTTGGGGCGGTGGCCCCTTTTTGCGCTTCGCGCCCGTACACAAAGGAAAAACGATGAAAAAATTTTGCAAGTGACGAAACAAACCCATTTCATTGTAACTATATGAGTGGTATTATTATACGGAGAATCGCGCGAAGCGCAAAAACAGGCCCCTGCCTGAAAAAAAAGATGTTAAAATATGCGAAACGAACCCAATTTCATACAACCAAAAGAACGATATGATAATACAGCGTATTTCACCATATCAACCTCGTAGCTCACCCGAAGGGTGGTTGGATTAATTGGATCAATACCTTTGACTTATATGGTTTAAATGATTATCGGGGCAGCAGGCAAATAATTCAATGACTGAATCGATAAACAAACAAAGGCGCCCGAAAACAGGCGCCTTAATAAAATCGCATTTTGGAGGATGAATTGCCTATTCGGGTTGCCAGACTTTCCAGACTTTACCGACCAGGTCCGGTCCCGGTTTCAAAGTCGGTTTACCCGGTTCCCATCCGGCCGGACAGGCCTCGGCACCCTTGGTCGCTCGTACATGCTGGAAAGCATGCACCTGGCGGATCGTCTCTTCGATTTTACGCCCCACCGGAGGTGTCATCACTTCCATCGCCTGCACGACACCGTCGGGATCGATCAAAAAACGCCCGCGAATATTTACTCCGTTGCCTTCATCATAGACGCCGTAAACCTTGCCCAGATTTCCGGCCCCGTCCGATACCATCGGCCAGGGAATGCCATTTTTGGTCATTTTGGAGAGTTCTTCCTCTTCCCAGACTTTGTGCGTGAAAGTGCTGTCGGTCGAAGCAGATAAAACTTCAACGCCGAGCTTTTGAAGCTCGTCAAACTTGCCGGCGACCGCCGACAATTCGGTCGGTCAGACAAAGGTGAAATCGCCCGGGTAGAAACAGAGCAACACCCACTTGCCCAGGTAATCGGATAATTTGACCGTTATAAATTTGCCCTTGTGATAGGCAGGAGCCGCAAAATCGGGCGCCTTCCCCCCGACCTTTACCATGACCATAGTTTTTTCTCCTTCCTTCGGTTCATCTTTTAAAATATCTTTGGATTCCGCAGATTGACCGATAACAGTTCCGGTCGGTTTGGCGCATCCTACCGGTTCATCAGCCATGTTTACCTCCTTCCAGACTTTTGTCATAACGGCCGGATTTAATCGGCCGTTATTTGATTAAACTCAGCCTCCAAATTAAAAGGCCTTTATACCGTCGATTGACCGGCGGCCCGATTCTTACTCCGCTCGATTGACTGCAGTGCCAAATACTGATCGCCGAATTTATCCATCGCCTCGATTTCATTATCATACTGATCATAATGCCGCTCTTCATCGAGAACCAGATCCTCGAATAGTTTTTTGGATGCTGAATCGGCATTAGCCGAACAGTCGTTAGCAAATTGATTATACATCTTTACGCTGCTTTCTTCGAGCGCGCGGCTTTTTTCCAGCATTTTGCGAACATCGTGCTGTTTGTCTACCTCGCGGGCGGCTACCAGCTCGACCTCGCCACCCAAAAATAAAATCCTATCGGCCAGACGTTCGATATGCAACATTTCTTCGATAGCGGTTTTCTTAAACAGATCGGCAAGCAGATCATACCCCTGGTCATCGCAGTGAAAATGGAAATACATATACTGATGAACGGCGGCCAACTCATCTGCTACTGCCTTGTTTAAAATATCCTGACTTTTTTCGTGCATTTTTGTCCTCCTTTTTGTTCCAATATATAAAAAAAGGGAAAGACAGGAAAGTTATATCCCGTCTTTCACCCTTTTTGATACGAATATCAAATACCCAGGGCCTTTTTAACCCCGGCGGCATAGGCCGGATCGGCTTTTTCGAAATGTTTCAACTGGCGTTCAGTAATTTCCTTCGGCACATCGCTCATCGCTCCGGCAATCGCCTTATGCAGACGATTTTTTTCATCATCGGGCATCAGCCGATACAGGTTGCCGGCCTGAGTGTAGTCATCATTACCTTCCCGATGATTATACCGGTCGGCATCACCATCTATTTTTAGCGGCGGCTCTTTGTATTGTGCATTCTCGACCGGCCCGTCAAAGCTGTTCGGTTCATAATTGACCGCGCCGCCTTCATTGCCATCAAAACGCATCTTACCGTCCCGATGATAAGTATCTATTTCCACATGCGGTTTATTAACGGGCAGGCTCTCGTAATTCACGCCCAACCGATAGCGGTGGGCATCGGCGTAAGAGAAAATGCGAAACTGAAGCATCTTATCCGGACTGTGACTGATACCGGGAACAACATTGGCCGGCGAGAAAGCGGCTTGCTCTACTTCAGCGAAATAATTTTCAGGATTACGATTCAGTTCCATAACGCCGACATCAATCAGCGGAAATTCGCTGTGCGGCCAGACCTTGGTCAGGTCAAACGGATTATAGGATGTCTTTTCGGCCTGCTCTTCGGTCATTACCTGGACTTTGACGTTCCATTTGGGGAAATCACCTTTTTCGATCGCATTGAACAGGTCACGCTGATGGCTCTCGCGATCATGGGCGATAATTTCAGCCGACTCGGCATCGGTCATACATTTAATCCCCTGAGCGGTCTTGAAATGGAACTTAATCCAGAATCTTTCATTTTTAGCATTTATAAAACTGTATGTATGGCTGCCATAGCCGTTCATATTACGGTAACTCTTCGGCAAACCCCTATCCGAAAAGAGGATAGTAACCTGATGCAGGCTTTCCGGTGAAAGCGACCAGAAATCCCACTGGGCGGTATTACTTCTCAGGTTACTTTTCGGGTCACGTTTCTGAGTATGAATAAAATCGGAAAACTTATACGGATCTCGGACAAAAAAGACCGGCGTATTGTTACCGACCAGATCCCAGTTGCCCTCTTCGGTATAAAATTTCATGGCGAAGCCTCGCACATCACGCTCGGCATCGGCCGCGCCCCGCTCGCCGGCTACCGTTGAGAAGCGGACGAAACACTCGGTTTTTTTGCCGACTTCAAAGACTTTGGCTTTGGTGTATTTACTGATATCGCCGGTGACAGTCAAAGTGCCATATGCGCCTGAACCCTTGGCATGAACGATGCGCTCGGGGATCCGTTCCCGATTAAAATGAGCATGTTTTTCAAAAAGCTGCCAGTCCTGAACCAAAAGAGGTCCGCGCGGTCCGGCGGTTAATGAATTCTGATTATCCCCAACCGGGATCCCGGCTGAGGTCGTCAACTGCTTTTTCTTTTTAGACATCACTTATCTCCTAATTATGTTTATTTCCTGCATAAAAATTATTCCCATTTATATAAATAGACCGAAACCCGGTCACGTTCCCATATTAGCGATTTTTTTCAGTTTTTTCTGACACGTAACGCAGAGACCGCGAATTTCGACATGCTTTGAATCGATAATCCCCCAATTACTCAATGGACCCGGCAATTTCAACTGATCAAAATAGGGCCAATAGAAATCCTCAATTTTATTGCATTCGGTACATACCAGATGATGATGAATCGATAAATTCATATCAAACCGGGATGAATTGTCAAGTAGGCGTACCCGTTTTATGAGTCCGAATTCTTCGAAAGTAGAAATGGTTCGGTAGACAGTATCCAGTGAAATCGTTTTTAGTCGTTTTCGAATTTTGCCGAATACGTTTTCGGCCGTCGGATGGCCGGGGAATCTGGCCAGTTCGCGAAATATTTCTGTTCGCTGGTGAGTGATTCTCAGTCCCTTCAAACGGCAAACCTGTTCAAAGCTGTTTACCAACTCGTTGATTTTTCCTGTTTGATTGGTTTTAGCCATAATTATAAATACATAATCATTCCTATTTAGGATATTATACGATAAAAAGGATACGGTGCGAGAAATATTTTAATATTTTATCGTTAATTAATCAGGTCACCAATATCTGCTCCGATTCGGTTTTAAATAGAACCCAGAGGGCATAGACGCCTAGCGCTATCCCGAGCGGGAAATCGGTCAGATTAATAACTGCCATAACTATCACCAATGACCGCGACCAGCGACGATGTTTTAATAAACCCCATCCCCCTATTATTTCAAGAATTCCAGTTCCGGTGCAAAAAAACGCGACTAAAATGCCAATCGGAACCATGACTTGGGCAAGCCGATATGGTATATCCAAAATTCCACTGGTTACCAGAACTAAAGCGGTCAGGCCAAACAGGATAGATAATATCCCCCAGATGACAAATAAAACGCCAACATTACTTATATGTTTATTCATATTTACTCCTCCATAAATATATACCCTGCGAATTGAAGGAATATTCGACAAATCATTTTGGATATTTGCCTGGTTTTTATCAAAGTTGGTAACGAATTGTCAAGGAGGGACTTGACTTGGATGAGTTTTTCATTTTCTTTGGTGGCAATTAAAAGATTGAACGAGATTATAAGATGTCTGATACATTCAAGGGATATAAGGGACGCGCCAAAGAGGTGTTAAAATCACTCGGCGGTCGGGTTTGGGCCGATGTAACCATTAAGACCGATGAAGGCGATTTTGCGGGAGTGATTTTGCCCCGATCCGAAACGGCCGATGGTGATCATATTGTTCTAAAGGTAAAATCGGGTTACAATATCGGTATTCGCGCCGACCGGATAAATGAAATAAATGAAAACGGGTTTAAAGAAGCGATTTACAAAATCCCGGAAAAGGAATTCCCTTTTTCTGAAAACAAACCGAGTGTGGTTCTTCTTGGAACCGGCGGGACAATCGCCTCGCGCCTCGACTACCGGACCGGAGCCGTGATTCCGGCTTTTACGCCGGGTGAGCTGTACGGAGCAGTCCCCGAACTGGCCGATATCTGCAATCTCGATACGATAAAGCTCTTCGGTGTTTTTTCGGAGAATATGGGACCGGAACAGTGGAAAATACTGGCCGAAGAGATCGGTAATCAGATAAAAAAAGGCGCCAAAGGAATCGTCATCGGTCATGGGACCGATACGATGCATCATACATCGGCGGTTCTGTCTTTTATGGTTCAAAATTCGCCGGTTCCGATCGTGATGGTCGGTTCGCAGCGATCGTCGGATCGCCCCTCGTCCGATGCCGCTTTTAATCTTCGCTGTGCCGCCTATACGGCCGGGCACTCCGATATTGCCGAGGTGATGATTTGTATGTTCGGTCCGACATCCGATGAATATAATCTTCTTCATCGGGGAACACGGGTACGCAAGATGCATTCGTCGTATCGCTCGACATTTCGGACGATCGGCGATATCCCGATCGCGATGGTCACGCCTGAAAAAGTTACTGCAATAAAAAATGATTACAAACGGCGACGTCCCGATACAAATGTGACCGTTAAAGCTGTCTTCGAAGAAAAAGTTACGATTGTCTACTACTATCCTAATATGCAGCCTGATATTATTGAGGCGCTGATAGATAACAACTATAAGGGAATCGTCATCGCCGGAACCGGTTTGGGGCATGTCAACAAACCACTCTACCCCGCTTTAAAAAAAGCTCATGAAAAAGGCCTTGCGGTTTATATGACAGTCCAGACACTCTGGGGTTATGTCCAAATGTACGTTTACGATACGGGCCGCGATATGATGGAACTGGGCATAATTCCGACCGGAAATATGCTGCCCGAAACAGCTTATACCAAATTGGGTTGGGTTCTGGCCCAAACAACCGACCCGGAAAAAGTCAAAAATTTGATGCTTACTCCGATTGCCGGCGAAATAACCGAACGGGAACCGTTTGACGGATATTTAATTTTACAGGGTGGTATTCCGGAAGTTGAAGAATTTATTGGTCGCTTTCATCGTTAACCAGTAAAACCCTATATTCTGTTAATATACAACAGCTTAACACCAAAGCCAAATATCGTCGATTTTTCCCGAATGGGAACTAATTGAGGATAAAGAATGTTGTAAATGTGACTTGACTTGTTAGAATATTCTAATATTATATGAACTATGAAACTTACGATGAAAGAAGAAGATTATTTGGAGACAATTTACCGTCTTTCACAAACAGTTGATACGGTTGGTGTCACCGATGTAGCGCGTGAACGAGGTGTGACATTGCCGACGGTTAAGGCGGTTGTGTCGCGGTTAAAGGATAATGGACTGGTCAGTCAGCGCCATTACGGCAAATTGTTTTTAAATCCTTTGGGGAAAAAACGGGCGGAAGAGGTTTATCAGACACACAAAGCGCTCAGGAAATTTTTTAATAAAGTACTGCATCTGCCGGAAGATATTTCCGAGCGGGAAGCCTGCCGTATGGAACATGGGATGAGCAAAGAAACCTTAAAAAGATTAACCGCTTTTACCGAAATTATTTGTGAGTGCCCCAAAAGCGAAACCGGCTGTATGCATCGGTATAGTGATGCCATAACTGATAACAAAAAGAAACAACAGTAAAATTGACAAATCATCATGACTCTCATTGAATTAAAATCGGGACAGACTGGCAAAGTTACCAAAGTCGCGGGCGCAGGCCCTATCCGACGTCGCTTGATCGAAATGGGAATTCATGCCGGCGAAAAAATTAAGATGATAAAATCGGCACCGCTTAAAGACCCGCTTGAAATATCAACCGGTAACGGACATATCTCAATCAGACGATCCGAAGCCGTTTTGATAAATATCAGATTAATTTCCTGAAATGGAAGTCCAAAACAAAAAGAAACTGACGATAGCCCTCGCCGGCAATCCGAATTCCGGAAAAACCTCCATTTTTAACGCTCTGACCGGGGCGCGTCAAAAAGTCGGAAACTTCCCGGGCGTGACGGTTGAAAAACGGATCGGGCATAAAAAATACAACGATTACGATATTACTTTTGTGGATCTTCCCGGGACCTACAGTCTGACCGCCTATTCACTCGACGAAAAAGTGGCGCGTGAATTTATAATCAATGAACAGCCGGATCTGATTATTAACGTCATCGACAGCGGTAATCTGGAGCGCAGCCTTTATCTGACCGTTCAGTTACTTGAGATGGGCGTAGACGTCATCGTTGATTTAAATATGTGGGAC
>CAZJLX010000100.1:0-7810 GCA_964546545.1 uncultured Ignavibacteriaceae bacterium
TTATGATTTCAGCAATATAACCGAATTGAGTGGCCTTTTCATAATATCAGGTCCAAGCCAAGTATAAGGCGGGGATGTGACCTGACAGGTTTAATGGCGGCAGGTCACAATCCCGATAAATCGGGATCAAGCCCCCAGCCGCAACGATCCTATATCGCGGCAGATGTGGACATCTGCCGGGCACAGGCAAAGACCGGCAGGGAGCCGGTTTTTTCTGTTCACATTGTACCGAAGTGTGACAATCTGTAGGTACCGTATAAGTACAAAATTTCATACAATATCAAGAAGCAATAGAAAGCTGTATTGCCTCATCAAAGTGTTTTATTATTAAAATATTTGTTACTCAAACGTAGCCGACAGATTGCCGCGTCGTTCCATATTCCGACAGGTCGGAAAATGGAACTCCTCGCAATGACCGCCAGTGGACTGCTTTCGCGCTTCGCGCAAGCAGTCCTCCTGATCTACGATTTTAATACTCTATAACCGGTTTTAGTTTTTTGGCTTCTATGATCGTGTTAGTCAGTTCTTTGGGTAGCGGGGTGATGCCGGGGAATTTTGATTTCTTGATATATTGCGCGAGATATTCTCGTAACTCCTTTGGATCATACCCGGCCATTTTTTCAATCATATCGATTCCGGCATCATAGTACAACCGGGCGCGAACGCCTCGCACTGCGGTCATCCGGGCCAGATCGGAAAGCTTGACTATTTCTACGATATCTTTTAAAGGAATTTTGGTTTGTCTGGAGATTGTCTTTCGTTCTTTGTCTGTCGTGCATATTTTGAGCATCTGAGGTGCTGTTTTAATCCCGATATTTTCCAGCCGTTTCAAATTTTCGGGATTGAGACCTATAAATTCTTTCAGGGGGAATTCCCGGCGCGTTTTTTTTATGGCTGTTTGACGATAATTCGAGGCCTTTAAATATATCTCTTTGTTGATATTCTTATAATAAAGGGAAATTCCCCGACAATATTTTTTGGCCAGATTTGGATTTTCACTTTTGGTCTGATCTAAAAATTGTATTAAATCATCGACATTTGCCAAATCGAGATCTTTGCCTTTTACCTTTTTTAGATATTTTTCAAAAGTCAGGACATGCGATACCAGCGTTTCGATTACATGTTCTTTTTTACCGAGCTTTTTCAGGTTAATAATAAAATCTTTTTTGTTCATATTATCCATTCCCGGAATCAATTTACTCAAATTTGTTAAAAGCCGGCAATCATTATTTATTATTTCATTTTCCCCACCAGATCAATGTTAATCCACATCCTTCTGACTTTTATATGGTCAAAAATGTTTTTAATTGGAAGAAGGGCGATGAAAAAAAGCGTATGTATTGCGAAATCAATCCATCTTGGGCAGAGGGCCAAACCTTCTTTTTGAGCCTTTTATTGAAGAGAAAAAAAAAAGGATGTTAAAATATGCGAAACAAACCCAATTTGGTGTAACTATATGAGCCATTACAATTTATGGTGAATTTGCATAAGGAGTAAAAAACAGGATTATGCGCCATGCAAAGTACAAAAAAACTTTCTGCCCGTGCGAAACAAACCCATTTTGCCATAATCGTATAAGATATAATATGTTACACAGATTCTTGATTACCCGGGAATGACAAAAGAGGTGAGGCGTGAGAATTGTAGGTCGGAATATCCAAAGGACTTCCGACTCTTTCCAAAAGTCGAAACTCGCCTGGGCGAGATATCGACCTACTTTCCCATGGAACAAACTGCCTGAAAAGTCGATTATACAGATTAGTAACAGGCAATTAATTGCCCTTGCGTTTTTTCGACGATTATATATATTGTGAGGCTGAAAATAGACAGGCAAAAATATTATTTTGGAGTAATAAAATGAAACCGAAAATTCATCCGAAATATTTCGAGACCACGATCACCTGCGCCTGCGGGAATAAAATCGAAACTCGTTCGACGGTCAAGGATATACGTGTTGAAATTTGTTCGAATTGTCATCCATTTTTTACCGGGAAGCAGAAGCTGATTGACACGGCCGGACGTATCGACCGTTTCCGACGCAAATACGGGATGGATAAAAAGGACAAAGAAGAAACCAAAAAAGCTTAGCTGGGTCTTCGTAAAATACCGGCGATATGATTTTTCTTTTGAAAAAATGCGCCGGTTTTTTCGTATATGTTCATTAGTTACGGAAAAAAGCCGAAAATAGATAAAGAATCAAACAGGAGTATTTATGCCTGATCTGGCGGTCGGTGGACAAGCGGTCATCGAAGGTGTGATGATGCGGTCCAAGGAACGTATCGCAACAGCGGTTCGTATCCCCTCAGGTGAGATTCTGGTCAAAACCGAGAATTATGCCTCACTGACCAAGCGTTTCAAGTTTCTTTCCCTGCCGGTTATCAGAGGTGTTATCACCTTTTTTGAGATGCTGGTGATAGGTATAAAGACGCTTAATTTCTCGGCCGATATCGCCGTCAAAGAAGTCGAAAAAGAAGAAGCCAGGGCCGAGGGCAAAGAATATGTCCCTAAGGATAAAAAAAGCAGCGCCTTTATGCTGGGGGCGACCGTTGTTTTTGCGCTATCGCTGGGAATTCTGATATTTTTCTTTACCCCGATAGCGATATCCTCCCTGTTAAAAGTCGAACGGGATGCGGTCGCGTTTAATCTGGTGGCCGGGATTATTCGGGTAACGCTGTTTCTGGTCTATATTTACCTTATATCGCGCTTCGGTGAATTTAAGAAGGTTTTCCAGTATCATGGTGCCGAACATAAATCGATTTTTGCTTTCGAGAACGGCGAAGAATTGACGACCGATAATGTCAAAAAATATACGACTTTCCACCCGCGTTGTGGTACCAGTTTTATCGTCATTGTCGCGCTGTTTGCTATTTTTGTTTACTCGATCTCAGACACGATTTATACGATTATCGCCGGTATCCCGCCGACTATGTTAAAACGATTTGCCCTGCACTTTCTCCTGTTGCCGCTGGTGGCCGGAGGATCGTATGAACTTCTGAAGTTATCGGGCAAGACGAGAGAGAATCGCATCACGAAATTTCTTATTCAGCCCGGACTCTGGCTGCAAAGAATTACGACTTCCGAACCTTCGTCGGAACAGATGGAAGTGGCCATTGTGGCGCTCGAATCGGCGCTGGGTCTTTCCGAATCCAAACTGACTGTCAAAAAGACTTGCCTTTAGCTAGGGCAGCCTCTATTCTTAATCCTGAAATTTAATGGGAAAAAACGACCATGCTGGATATTGTCGAAAAATTTGAAAAACGTCTCGATGAGATTAATCTTGAGTTGACCAAGCCGGAAAATCTCTCGAATCAGAACAAGCTAAAATCTTTGTCTCAGGAGCGACGTCATATAGAGGAAATTTTGAAGACCGGTCGGGAATATCAAAACTGCATTAAAAGCATAACCGAAGCACATGAAATTATAAAAGAGTCCTCTGACACCGAATTGATTCAGATGGCCAAAGAGGAACTTGAGGGAAATACGACTCGACATGATGAACTTGAGACGAAATTATCGCTTTTACTGGCGCCTCGTGATCCCAATGATGTCAAAAATGCAATTGTTGAAATTCGTGCCGGAACCGGCGGTGAGGAAGCGGCCATATTCGCAGCCGATTTATATCGGATGTACAATAAGTACTGCGAGCGCAATGGCTGGAAGGCGGAAATCCTGTCATCGAGCTTAAGCGGGGCGGGCGGTTTCAAAGAGGTTATCTTCATGGTTAAGGGTGATTCGGCTTACGGTCGCCTGAAATTTGAATCGGGCGTACATCGGGTACAGCGTGTTCCTCAGACCGAATCACAGGGACGGATACATACATCGGCGGCGACGGTGGCGGTTTTACTTGAGGCCGAGGATATCGACATTAAAATCGAAGAGAATGATTTAAAAATCGATGTCTACCGGTCCTCCGGTCCGGGCGGGCAGTCGGTCAACACGACCGATTCAGCGGTCAGGATAACCCATCTGCCGACCGGCCTGGTGGTCACATGCCAGGATGAAAAATCACAGCACAAGAATAAAACAAAAGCGATGCGGGTCCTGCGGGCGCGACTTCTGGATAAGATAACTGAAGAGCAGAACAGTGAGATTGCACAGGAGCGCAAAGCGATGGTCAGTACCGGGGATCGCTCGGCCAAAATCAGAACCTATAATTATCCTCAGTCACGCGTGACCGATCACCGGATCGGGTTGACCCTTCATAAATTAAATGAGATAATCGAGGGCGACCTCGATGAAATCATAACTGCCCTTCAGCAATATGACCAGCAGGAGCGGCTAAAACTTAATGAACAAAAGAAAGTAACAGGCTGATGTAATCAATCGACCTGCGGCATTTTTGTATAATCGAGTTCGGAGCCGAGAACGGAGTGCGGAATGATAAATATCACAATGGTCATTATCGCCGCAATGATATAGTACCAGTGACCTCTTGAAGATTTAGACCCGCGCCAGAGCGCCAGAACCCAGATTAACCACGCGACAACTGTTTTATTGTCGGTCAGGTCATGGCCGAACGGCCAACCGGTCCAGAATTCTCCGAAAGCCAGCTTTTGTACAATCGGTCCCATTATCAGGCCGCCGATAAACATCAAACCGATCGTCCACAAAGCCAGCTTAAATTCTGCCTGCCGCCTTTTTATCACTTCCAGTCCGGTGCGAGTCGATAACAGCATGGCGCCAAACATAAAAATAATATGTGGAATCAGAACATATACAGGAACGACGCCGGTGAACCGGATAATCACCGGTTCTTCTGTCAGATGATAAACTGCTCCCGTTTCATCGTTGAGATTAACCTGATACATCACCTTACCAGCCGGGGGCTGAACCGGGATATAAGAAATTAATTGATCGCCGGAGCGTTCCAGCGGGACGGTGAGCCATTCATCAAAACTTTTATACCGACGATACTGAAGCGTACCTGTGATATTATGACTTGGGGCCTTGATAATCAGTTCGGCTTCGCCGGAAGTATCATGTGATCTTAGAAGGGAGTATTTAATTTCTTCGCCGGCAATTTCGACTGAGTCGCGAATCGGTCTGGTCGGTCCGGTCAGACGCTGATATATCACGGAAGAGAGCGTTATTAAAATGGCCAGTATCCAAAGAATTATCGGTCGGTTCACAAACAGCTCCGGTCTAATATGGAAAATTACCAGTTTTTAATCTTTTACCAAATACGCGCGGCATGACGAAATTTATAAAAGAATGCTCTCGGTATCAAGAAACATTTTGTCATTTAAAGTGGCGTCGACTGATATATTTATATATATTTTCACTCTATGATTTCAAAATCAGAAAAAGATAAGCTGGCCGGGATTGCTCTGGACAGATGCCGTTCTCTGGGGGCCGAATACGCCGATGTGCGACATGAATTCATCGAAGATGAAAGCCTATCGGTCTCAAGCGGCACAATCGAACCGATAGAAAGGACGACTTCGGAAGGGATTGGAATTCGGGTCATTAAAAACGGCTGCTGGGGATTTGCCGCCACCGATATTCTGACTGAGAAGAATATTAAAGAAAAGGCCGAACTGGCAATTTCAATCGCGACCGCCTCATCGCAAATAAATAAAAACAAAATCGAACTGGCGCCGGTCAAACCGGTGACGGCCGAATATGTCTCCCCGTATGAAATCGATCCGTTTGAGGTATCACTGGAAGAAAAGATAAATTTCCTGATGGAAATTGATAAGGAGATCGTATCGGCCGGCGGCGAGAAAATCAGCTCGCGCAATTGTTTTGCCGATTTCCGCCGGAGATACAAGTTTTTCGCCTCCTCGGAGGGAGCCAGAATAAATCAATTGCTTTTACACAGCGGCGGCGGAATGTCATTGGGCGTTGTCAAATCTCATCGCGAACGATACGAACGTTCGTTTCCGACTTCCTCGGGGCAGTATGAATCAAAGGGTTATGAACTTCTCGAGGAATTGCGGATGAGAGAAGCAATACCTCGACTGGTGTCGGATGTGGAACAGCTTCAGGCTGCCGAAAGCTGTCCTCAAAAAGAGACGACTTTGCTTCTTTCGGGCGATCAGGTTTCACTCCAGATGCATGAATCGATCGGCCATGCGCTTGAGTTGGATCGCGTCTTTGGCGCGGAGCGTGATTTTTCGGGGATTTCATTCGCCACACCCGATTTGCTGAATAATTTAAAATATGCCTCGGATATTGTAAATATAACCTGCGATTCGACTGCGCCGCATAGCCTGGCGGCGTATGGTTATGATGATGACGGCGTCCCGACTCATCCTGTGGAGCTGATTAAAAACGGCTACCTGGTCAATTACCTTTCGTCAAGAGAGACAGCGGTGCGAATACATAAACAATCAACCGCTGCCAACCGGGCCAATAGCTGGAAATCGGTCCCGATTGTTCGAATAGCTTCAATACATTTGACACCGGGTGATAAATCATTTGAGCAGCTTATTGCCGGAATAGATAATGGGATATATATGGATACGGTAAAGTCATGGTCAATCGATGACGAACGTAAATATTTTCATTTTGGGTGTGAAATCGGCTGGCTGATAGAAGGCGGTAAACTGACAACAGTGATTAAGAATCCAACCTATTCGGGTTGCACAACCGATTTCTGGAACAAGTGCCGCGCTATCGGAGATGAAAGCTCTTATCGTATCTGGGGCACACCCAACTGCGGCAAAGGTCAACCGGGACAGAATGCCCGAACAGCGCAGGGCGCGGCTCCGGCACGATTCGACAGGATCGAGGTGGGCGGGTAATGGAAAAACAGAGAGCTTTTGAAATATTACGTAAAGCGTTGACCCTGACAAAGGGCGATATGGCCGAGGCCGTTCTGGAAAAAGAGCGTCTGTCGTTGACCCGGTTTGCCGAATCGAGAATCGGTGACAATATTGATACTGAAGAAACGATTCTTTATATCCGCGCCATACGGGATAAAAAAATCGGCGTTATAGCAACCGGCGATTTATCTGACGACGGCATAAAAAGGGCGGCCAAAGATTGTGAGAGCAGTTTTCAATTTATGAAAGCGGATGAGAAATTTGTTTCTTTGCCATCACCGGATGATTCGGTCCTGCCGGAAAATTTTATTAAACCGGGGACTTCCGATTTCGGACCGGAAAAACGGGCCAAAGCGGTTGATCTGATTTCACGGGTCGGGCGTAAGGGGGGTCTGGAAGCATCGGGCGCATTTCGTCAGGAGGAACATGCACTCGCGGTGGCAAACAGTCTTGGTATGGCGCGTTTTTTCATTGGAAATCAAGCGCAATTATCGATGACACTATCAGGCAAGAAAAATAATTCGGGCTGGGCGATGGAATATAATGCGGATGCCTCAAAGATAAATGTTTCCCGGCTGGCCAAAAAAGCAGTCGAAAAGGCTGTCCGGTCGCGTGACTCGGTATCAGTTCCGGATGGACAATACACAGTTATTTTAGAGCCGGCAGCGGTCGGGCAATTGCTTTTATTATTGGCCTTTATGGGATTCGGCTGCCAGACATTGTACCAACACCGCTCCTTTATGGCGGGCAAAATCGGTGAGAAAATCGCCGGGGACAATTTTTCGGTTTATGAAGATCCGACGATATCCGAATTTAATTACCGGCCATTTGATTATGAAGGAGTCGCTCGCGTCAAAACAGCGCTGATCGAAAAAGGTATCGCGCGCGGGGTGGTTTATAATTCATATTATGCCAATCTGATGGGAACAAAATCAACCGGCAATGCACTGGATCCGACCAACAGCTATGGGCCATATCCGAAAACGATGGTGGTAGCAAATGGTGATAGTTCCATCGAAAAGATGATAAGCTCGACTGAAAAG
>CAZJLX010000101.1:0-7753 GCA_964546545.1 uncultured Ignavibacteriaceae bacterium
TATAACAATAACTAATGATCAACCAGATCAATTATATAATGGAGGAAGTGGAATTACTTATGATTCTATTCCACCTATAATAGTATTAAATTCTCCTTCTACAAATGATTTTTATAATACTACTCAAGATATTGTTTTTAATTGTTCAGTTACTGAAGATAATCAACTTGAAAATGTTTCTTTATATATTAATGGAGCACTAAAGATTAAGGAGATGAAGGAAGAAGAAAGGCCAGTACGTTCGTAAAATAATAACGAGATAAAACATATACTAACTGCGGCTGAGCCTTATCCATCCCTGAAGATGAGAATTTTATTTTCCTTGGGAATAACCGAAAGCTCAACCTCATCCGGGGCACGAACGAGAATCGGGTGCGAATACCCGACATTCACTTCCAGAATTTTCCCTTTCATCTCGGCCCGATAGCCGACCCCGATCAATTCCAGGGTGGTCGTATAACCTTCACTCACGCCGATCACCATATTCTGAATCAAGGCTCGTATCAATCCATGGAGAGATCGATGCTCACGCTGGTCAGTCGACCGGGTGACCACAATAGAGTCATCTTCGACTTTAACATCGATATCTTTATGTATTTCCTGGGTCAGATTACCCTTGGGGCCGGTAATCGTTATCTGATTATCTTTCAGATCAACTTTTACCCCTTTGGGAATCGTGACCGGGACTTTTCCTACTTTCGACATATCAATTTCTCCGCCTACCAGATATTACACAGGGCTTCGCCGCCGACATTCTTCTTCGATGCATCGCCGTCAGTCATAATCCCCTGCGATGTTGAGACAATGGTAACTCCGACCTGGCTGTGGCCGATCTGACGGACCTTGTCAACATCATAATATTTTCTCAGACCGGGTCGCGATAACCGCCTCAAACCTTTAATAATCGGTTTATCCTCTCGGCTGTATTTCAAATATACTCTTAAGATTCCCTGCCTATTATCCGGAATTTCAAGGGAGTCTTTTATAAAATTCTCTTTTTTCAGAATACGGGCAATTTCCCGCTTCATGGCAGAAGATGGAACATCAACCGCTTTCATTTTGGCCTTTGAACCATTTCTTATCCGAGTCAACATATCCGCAATCGGATCGGTCATCGACATAACGAACTCCTATTAATCTCTATCTTTACCAACTGGCCTTCACAACGCCGGGAATCTCTCCGGCCAACGCCAGCTCTCTAAAACAGATTCGGCACAAACCAAACCGTCTAAGATAGGCGCGCGAACGGCCGCAACGGCGGCATCGAGTGTACTTCCGCACCTTAAATTTTGGCTCTCGCTGCTGTTTTTCAACCAGACACTTCTTGGCCACATCAACTCCTACTTTTTGAACGGCATTCCTAATTCGGTTAACAGCTGACGACACTCTTCATCGGTCGAGGCGGTCGTCGAAATGGCAACATTCATACCGCGAATCTTGTCGATTTTATCATAATCTATTTCGGGAAAAATTATCTGCTCGCGAATACCCAGGTTAAAATTGCCGCGTCCGTCAAATGATTTAGTTGAGATACCGCGAAAATCACGGATACGGGGAATAGCGATATTCATCAGACGGTCCAAAAATTCATACATTCGTTCGCGCCGTAACGTCACCCGAACGCCGATTTTTGCACCCTCTCGCAGTTTAAAATTGGATATCGATTTTCGTGCCTGAGCCATAACCGGTTTTTGCCCGGTTATTTTGGTTAAATCATCAAGCGCCGCATCAATCGACTTGGGATTAGCGATAGCCTCGCCGACACCGATATTGATCGAAATTTTCTTCAGGCGAGGAACCTCCATCACCGACGAGTAATTATTTTCCTTCATCAGCTTGGGGACAATTTTTTCATTATATGTTTTTTTGAGGCGTACCATATTTTATACCCGTTATATTTCTTCACCACATTTACGACAGTGTCTGATTTTCTTTCTTGAACCGCCCGATTCATCAAGAACCTTTTTGGATACCTTGGCCGGAGCCGAACATGATTTACAATAGAGGGAGACATTCGAGCGATGAATAGGGGCCTCCTTACGGACAATGCCACCTTTCGGATTTTTCTGTGAAGGTCGGGTATGCCGCCCGATAATATTTACGCCCTCAATGATCAGTCGATTGGTCCTCGGAAAAACGGCCAGGACTTTACCTGTTTTAGGTTTGTCCGGTGTTCCCCGATCCTTACCCCGACGTACGATTACGATATCATCTTTCTTTATATTCATAACTATTCCCTTACAACACCTCGGGTGCCAGCGAGATAATTTTCATAAATTGCTTTTCGCGCAATTCCCTCGCCACCGGTCCGAAAATGCGTGTTCCGCGCGGCTCCTTTTGATCGTTTATTATGACCGCCGCATTGTCTGAAAAACGAATGGTCGAACCATCTTTCCTTCTGGTATTTGCTTTGGTTCGAACAATAACAGCCCGGCAGACTTCGCTTTTTTTGACCGTTCCGCCCGGAATCGCATCTTTTACGGCCACGACCACAATATCGCCGATACGTGCATATCGTCGTTTGGAGCCGCCAAGAATACGGAAACATCTGGCTCTCCTGGCGCCGGAATTATCGGCCACAACTAAATCTGTAGATTCCTGTATCATTTCTATCTCCCGATTACCTCGACGCCTACTATTTGGCCTTTTCCACTATTTCAACCAGCCGCCAGCGTTTCATGGCGGAGAGTGGACGGCATTCGGCAATCTTTACCAGATCGCCCGGTCCTGCTTCATTTTTTGCATCATGCGCGTACAGCTTGGAGTTGGTCCGAATAACTCGTTCATAAATTGGATGCCTCATCGTTCGCTTGATACGAACGACAATTGTTTTATCCATTTTATCAGAGATGACCCGTCCCTGTCTTTCTTTTCGCATGTTTCTTTTCATATCTATATCCATCTGCTACTCTTTATTTCCTTCTTCATCGGTCGTCGGATTCTCTTTCGCCCGATCCAGAATAGAGACCGGCGTATCAACAATCTTGCGAATATTTAGTTTATCCTCGGTAAGGATGGTTTCTATCCGGGCGATATCGCGACGCAGCGTCCGCAATCTCAGCGGATTATCAAGTTCCTTGAGGCTTTTTCTCAACTTCAGATTAAAAAAGTCCTGCTTAAGTTCATGTTTTTTCTGCAGCAGTTCTTCATTTGTCAAATCGCGCAATGATTCTATCTTCATATCAACACCTATGTATCCGATCGCCTGACAAATTTGACTTTGATCGGCAATTTGGTTCCCGCCAGGCGGAAAGCTTCACGTGCCATTTCTTCGCTGACACCTTCAACCTCAAAAAGGATCCGACCCGGTTTGATAACCGCCACCCAGTATTCGGGTGCGCCCTTGCCTTTGCCCATTCGTGTTTCGGCCGGCTTTTTGGTTATCGGTTTATCGGGAAACATACGAATCCAGACTTTTCCACCTCTTTTAATATATCGTGTTAAAGCAATACGAGCGGCTTCAATCTGACGATCGGTTATCCATCCCGGATCCAGCGCCTTCATGCCAAACTCGCCGAATGAAACGGTACTTCCGCGATACGCCTTGCCGCGCATCCGCCCTCGCTGTCGCTTTCTATATTTTGTTTTACTTGGCATTAACATAGCTTTATCTCCGATCTAAACCGATCTTACTCCTTTTTATCCCCGGAAGAATCATGTTTTTTGGGTTCCGGTTTCACTCTATCCCTTACATCCGGTCTGGCCTTGGGGGTTGGCTTTGTATCATGCTTTGTATCAGGCCTCGCAGTTGGTTTTTTATTCATTTGATCCCGCGGTTTTTCGTCATGCCTTGGCGGGATTGCTTTTCCGGGACCGCCACTGTCACCACTGCCGCCGCGTTGATCAGAACTGCGTTCGGCTCGGGGCTGGCTTTGGCGATCTCCCGCTTTACGCACGCGACCGCGCGGTCGACGCCGTCTCGGTTTATCGTCGCGCTGGTGTCTATCCCGGCGGCTCGGTACATTGAGTTCGGGACGTTCGGTCATAGTCTTTTCGGTATCCTCTTTGACACCCAATTCACCAATACCCATGACCATCCCCCGGCAGATCCAGACTTTTACGCCGATCGTGCCATAGGTGGTGTGGGCGGTCGAAGTCGAATAGTCAATATCGGCTCGTAGTGTATGCAGCGGCACGCGACCATCCATATATTTTTCGCTACGGGCAATTTCAGCTCCGCCAAGACGCCCGGCACAGATAACCTTAATCCCGTCAGCGCCCATTTTCATCGTGGCACCGATAGCTTTTTTCATCGCCCGACGGTATGATATACGACCTTCCAACTGATGCGCGATCGAATCAGCCACAATACGGGCACAAAGTTCCGGTTTTTTCACTTCAATAATATTTAAAGAGATATCTTTTTTGGTGAGAAGTTGAAGCTCTTCGCGCAATTTATCCACTTCGGCCCCTTTACGGCCGATAACGATTCCGGGACGGGAAGTATGAATATCAACGGTTACCCTTTTGGGCGCCCTTAAAATCTCAACCTTCGCCAATCCGGCATTTTCCAGTCGAGTATTGATATACTTCTTTATCCGTGAATCTTCGTAGATAAAATCGGAAAAGTTTTTACCGGCAAACCACTTGGAATTCCAGGATTTTATTACACCCAGACGAAAGCCGATCGGATGTGTCTTCTGTCCCAAACTTATCTCCTTTTATTTCTCTTCCGTTGTTTTCTTATCAGAGTCGGCACTTTTAAGAGTCTCAGGCTTTAATTCCTTAGCCGTCTCTTTCGGTTTATCTATTTTATCAGCCTTTGCTTTGGCAGGCTTTTTATTATCAGCCTTAGTCACCGTCTTCTTTTTGCCGATCGGTTTTTTGGTCGTTTTCTTTTCGGTCACTTTCGGTTTATCATCGGCGACCTTTTTCTTTGTCCGGGTCTTCGGCTTATCAGGTTCCGGCTCGCCCTCAACCTCAACCATTAAATGGCAATATCTCTTACGAAGCCGATAAACACGTCCCATCGATTGAAACCTGACCCGTTTGGCCGTCGGAGCGCTGTCAACCATGATCTTCGTCACCCGCAGATCCTCGGCCTTCAATTTGGCCGTTCCCACACTGGCAATGGCATTCGAGGCCGCGGCTTTGACTATTTTGGCCAGATGATGCGCCGCCATACGAGGGGTAAAGTTGAGGATATTAAGAGCATCTTCAACCGGCTTATCCTTGACCAGATCAGCCACCAGCCGCATCTTTTTCGGCGACACTTTCAAATATTTGACTCGTGCTATAGCCTGCATCGCTTACTCTCCCTATCTCCTTACGGCGCTGGATCGTTCGACCAGCTTTCCGCCGTGACCGCGAAAAGTCCGGGTCGGCGAAAATTCACCCAGTTTATGACCAACCATATTTTCGGTAATATAAATCGGGATAAATTTATTGCCGTTATGAACCGCCAGCGTATGCCCGACAAACTCGGGAATAATCGTAGAACGACGCGCCCATGTTTTTATTACCTTTTTCTCACCGGTTTTGTCGCAGATATCTACTTTCTTTTGCAACTTGGCATCAATGTATGGTCCTTTTTTCAATGACCTTGGCATTCCATCCTCCGCACTTATTTCTTCTTACTGCGTGGTTCAACAATATATTTATTCGATTTACGTTTCTTTCGCGTTTTTAAACCTTTGGTCGGTTTACCCCACGGCGTGCACGGGTGCCTCCCGCCGGAAGAACGGCCTTCGCCGCCACCCATCGGGTGATCGACCGGATTCATCGCCACCCCTCGAACTTTCGGCCGCCAGCCCCGCCAGCGGGAAGCTCCGGCCTTGCCCAAAGAAATATTCTTATGCTCCGCGTTGCCTACCGTCCCGACCGTACCATAACAATTTTGTTTGACCAATCGAACCTCGCCCGAAGGCATTTTCAGATGAGCAATGTTACCTTCTTTGGCAACCAGTTGAACATAGGTTCCGGCGCTGCGGGCAATTTGACCGCCGCGTCCGGGAAACATCTCAATATTATGAAGGAACGTGCCCAGCGGCATCAGCCCGATCGGCATCGAGTTACCGGTTCTGAATTCGGCCTTTTCACCGGCCATAACCGTATCATCGACCTTCAAACCTTCCGGCGCCAGGATGTATCGTTTTTCGCCGTCGACATAATGCAAAAGAGCTATCAGGGCCGATCGATTAGGATCATATTCAATCGAGGCAACACGCGCCGGGATATCAAATTTGTTTCTTTTGAAATCAATAAGACGATAATGCCTTTTATGGCCACCACCGCGATGTCGGGCGGTGATTCGACCCTTATTGTTTCGTCCACCTTTTTTCTTCAACGGCCGCAGGAGTGATTTCTCCGGATCAATTGATGTTATCTCATCAAATGACGGCACCGTTCGAAAACGTTGCGAAGGTGTATTCGGTTTGAATTTTTTAATCGCCATCGTCAGCTATTCCCACATTATATATTATCAAAGTCAGCTATTTTCTGATCTTTTTTCAACACTACGACCGCCTTTTTCCAGGCCGGTGTCCGCCCCGCAAAACGACCCAGCCTTTTTGGCTTGCCCGGTATCGTCATCGTACGAACGGTCTCAACCTTAACCGAAAAGGCCTTTTCGACCGCCTTTTTAATCATGGTTTTATTGGCTTTGCGAGCCACACGAAAGACATATGCATTTTCTTTTTCTTTCAGTATCAGTGACTTTTCAGTCATCATATGCAGCTGCAGAACTTCACTCGGTTCATTCATGAGGTATACACCTCCTCGATTTTATCCAGCCCCGCCTTTGTCACCAGCAGCACTTCGGCATTAACGATATCAAAAGCATTGGCCAACGGCGCCCGTGAGTATTTCACATCCTCGATATTTCGTAATGACAACCATAATTCATGGTTGACACCCTCGTCGAGTATCAGACATTTTTTCTTTATCAAGCCAAGCTTGTTAAGAATATTAACCAGGTCCCGGGTTTTTATTTTATCCAGTTTCAGGTCTTCCACGATCACCAGCCGGTCATTTTGAGCCTTATCAGAGAAGGCGGATAAAGTCGCGCCCCGTTTCATACCCTTGGGAAATTTTCGATAAAACGAATGAGGCTGAGGGCCGAAGACCACGCCGCCACCCTTCCACAGCGGTGACCTGATCGTTCCCGACCGTGCCCGACCGGTTCCCTTCTGGCGCCACGGCTTGCGACCGCCGCCGGAAACTTCGGAGCGACCTTTGCTGCTCCCTGTTCCCTGACGCTGATTGGCCAGATAGTTAACGACATACTGATGTACCAGCGCGGGATTCGGCGTTACGCCAAAAACCGCCTCATTAAGAGTCACTGTGCCGGCCTTGGAACCATCCTTATTGTAGAGTGTAGTCTCCATCATATCCTGCCATTTTTAACGCGCTCTGTTGGTCTTTCTAATTTTTAAAAGCGTCCCCTTTTTCCCCGGGACTGCGCCGCGAACCAGAAGAAGATTCTGATCCTCGATCACCTGTTCAATCCTAAGGTTTAAGACGGTAACCTTATCTTTACCCATTTTGCCGGCCATTTTCATTCCCTTGAAAACTCGCGAGGGATACGATGACTGGCCGATCGATCCCGGTGCCCGCATACGATCCGACTGCCCATGTGTCGCCTGCGCTCCCGAGAAACCATGACGCTTCATGACACCCTGAAAACCGAGTCCCCGGGTAATACCGCTGACATCAACCATCTCACCCTTCTTAAAGATATCCACCCTGACTTCATCACCCTGATTGATGTCGCCTTCAACGGCCACTTCCATCAGATGTTTGGTCGGTTCTACCC
>CAZJLX010000102.1:0-7621 GCA_964546545.1 uncultured Ignavibacteriaceae bacterium
AAAGAAACAAGACATTGTGCAACATGCAGATATGTCGATGTAAATATTACCCCGGGATATATCAAAAGTTTACAATACTGTATTACTTATGTCTATTTTGTCCTGAAATAAAAATAAGGAGAAAAGGCTGATAAGCAACCTGTATACGAGCTATCAAATGGAATTAGTCTTTTTAATATTAGCCGAAGCTTTTAATTGCTTCATCAACCGAATCAAAAGATTCGAAGACGCCGAACATCCTGGTTTTATCCAGAAGGTCTTTAACCTTGGGCGATAAGCAAGCCAGTTTCAGATCGCCGCCTCGATTACGGAGTGTCGTCGCACCCGAAATGCAGATCCCGAGCCCTCTGGAGTTCATCCATTCCGCCTTGCACAGATCCAGGACGACTTTGTTCTTTCCCGAATCAGCCCATTTATAAATTATATCGACAACTTCGATATCTTCGGTATCGCCCATTATTTTGCCATTAAGTTCAATAATTGCGATTTCACCTTCTTCGCGCGAGGAATGTTTCATGTAGCTCTCCTATATTCCGGCTTATCATTTGATTATTAGATAAATTATTGTCTCAACCTGTAAAAGGCAAGAAAATCTTTGGAGAATCGAGTCTTCCGGCAGACCGCGAATGCCTGAAGGATCGTGGCCTGCCGGATGTAATAATATTTTACTTTTTAAAAAACAATATGTAGCCCGGTCTTATTGCGAAGAGAATAGCCAGAATAATAAACCAGTAAATCGGCACTTTCAACAGATCAGGAATCAACTGTGCCAGAACCAGAGCGAAACAGATGGCCGCCCCCTGGATCATTTTGATATCATAGATGTTAAAGCGTTTTACCCGTTCATTAAAATATTGAATAAAGAACATATCGATCACCTCCTGATATTATATACCGAAATAGTATATTATTATTCATGACATGTATGGCAATCATGGCGAGAATCTGATTTCCGGGAAAAATTATGAGTCGGACTCGCAAGATATATTTAAGACTTTATCACAAGCAGTTGAAGATACATCATTAAGTCTGGAGGAATTCACCGGATTCAGATCAATAGATGTAGATGATTATTTTAATACCGATATAGCAGCTTATGAATATTATTTAAAAGGCAAGAGTTATTACCAGACAAACAAACCGGAAGAACTTCAACTGGCCGAACGGATGTTTGAAAAGGCGCTTGAAATTGATCCGACGCTGGCTTATGCCCCTAACGATCTGGAAACTCTTCTGCTATTGAGTCTGGTAAATATGGATTTGAGAAAATACACGGTTGCGATGGCCACGTTGCATCGTGCCATAGAGCTGGCGCCTGATTACGGGCGAGCCTTTTATAATCTGGCTGCGGTATATATGAAACCGGGAGTAATAGACCTGGCGCTGAAAAATTTTGAACTGGCGGTTAAATATAAGGGTGATCCCAATGCTTATACCGACGGAGCATATGCCTATATTGTAAACGGGGAATATGATAAGGCAAAAAAATTACTCGACAAGTCGATTGACGAGGAATGTTTTACTTTTATTGCCAAGTATCTCCTTGGGGTCGCTGAAAAAATGAAAGGTAATGAAGAGCAGGCTCTATCGTTTTTCAAAGAATCTGTTTTAGAGGGTTGGAAATGTGTCGCGGAGGATAAAGAAAATATTCATATAAAGGCATATTTGGCCATATCGTTGGCTGCGGCGGGAGAAAAGGAAGAGGCACTGGCATTGCTGAAAGAATTAATTTCCGAAACATCGGAAGACGGCGAAATATTGTTGAATTTTGCCCGGACCTTTGCCTTACTGGGGGATACTGAAAAGGTCAACCAATATTTAAAATCAGCCCTGGCGGCTCATACCGGACCGACCGAAAAGCAGATTAATCTCGACTTTCATTTCCGCTCGATCTCAATTGATATAAGGGATTAAAAAAATCAGTTCAGTCATCTTATTATTTTTACAAATTCTGTTGACATATTATTTATAATAATTAATTTAATTAATACATATAAGACTATAATGGTCGATGTAAAACAGTTCGGAAACAGGTTTCGATATTTGAAATGTAAATTATTCATGATGGTCTAACTAAAAGTACATAAATTTCAAATATATTAAAACAGAGGTTAGTTTATGAATCAGGTGGCTGTTACATTAATCCTGTTATTGATCTTAATCGGTACGGTTGCGGCACAGGTTGATATGTATCGACCGGTACCGGTGGCATTATCGGATGAGTCGGTCGCATGTATCGAATGCCATGAGGCGGATATGCCCGGTTTGGTCAAGGAGTGGCGGCACAGTCGCCATTATGGCGCGGACATCGGCTGTTACGAATGTCATGGGGCGGATAAAAACGAGCCTGACGCCTTTGAGCATAATGACTATTACATCTCGATCGTGGTCTCGCCCAAAGACTGTTCCAAGTGTCACAAACATGAATTCGAGCAATTTCAGAAATCGCATCATGCCAATGCCGGTCAGATTCTCGGCTCGCTGGACAATGTTCTGGGTGAAGTGGTCGAAGGCAAATGGGCGGAGATAAACGGATGCAAGCAATGCCATGGTTCAGTCATCAAGGTTAATAAAGATGGTTCACTGGATCCGACAACCTGGCCGAATACCGGTATGGGGCGGATTAATCCTGATGGATCCAAAGGTTCCTGCGCCGCCTGCCACAGCCGACATTCATTTGATGCCGCGCTGGCGCGCCAGCCGGAAAACTGCGGCAAATGTCATCTGGGGCCTGATCATCCGCAAAAAGAGATTTATGAAGAATCCAAACATGGAATTGCCTATTATGCCAATATCGATCGGATGGCACTGGATAATTCTTCATGGATCGTCGGCATTGATTATTCGGCGGCGCCGACCTGTGCCACCTGTCATATGTCGTCGACAAAAACTCTTGCGCTGACCCATGACGTTGGCGATCGAATCAGTTGGACATTACGCCCGCCGGTTTCTCAGAAAATCGATGCGGCTGCGTTGGCCAAAGGGGATATGGTTAAGGGTTGGGAACAAAGACGGAATGATATGAAATCAGTCTGCTCCAATTGTCATACTTCAAGTTTTGTCGATAATTTTTATATTCAATATGACGGTACTATCGGGATGTACAATAATAAATTCGGAATCCCGGCGACAAAGATCTATGAAAAACTCCGCTCGAGCGGTCTGATAACCAATGACATTGATTTTGATGATGACATCGAATGGATCTATTTCTATCTCTGGCACCATGAGGGGCGAAGGGCGCGGATGGGTACGGCAATGTTTGCGCCAGACTATACTCAGTGGCACGGTTTTTTTGAAATCGCCGAACGCTTTTATATGGAGTTCCTGCCGGAAATAGAGGAAATTGTCGAACAGGCCAAACATGAGGGCGGCGACAAATTAAAAGCGGCCGAGGAGATCGAAAAAATGGTTGCCGCCATATTGGAGAGGGATGATCATAAATGGTTCACAGGTAATGAATCGCCCGAAGTAAAAAAGGCGCGGCGTGAGGCCGCTAAAAAGTTCATGGAAAGGTATGCTGACTAAATTATCACTATCCATAAAAAGGCCGCCGGAAATGGCGGCCTTTTTACTGCTCAAAAATCAAAACTAAAAATTAGCGGTCATCATAAAATAGCCCCAATAACCGGTTTCAGGGTCGGGCATTCCGGCATAGGCTTCTTCGGGCATAAAAATCGAACCGCCGACGACAAAATTAATTCCCGAAATTTTATCGGTTGACAGAGACAAATCTAATTCCATACCGACATCGGTTACTTTCTTGCTATTGTATACATAATCGGCGGCAGTCTTGAAATAATGGAAATCGCCAGCCAGGGTCCAGCCCTCAAGCGGATCGAACCGCGCCCTGAACATCATATCAATCAGGCCGGCATCGCCGGAACCGATGAAATAATCCATCGCCCCGCGGAATTTATGGCCGGTATAATACAGATTGTCATAAGCATGATGATCGGTATCGAATCTGTTATTATCGCCGGAACTATAATCGATCCCAACCGCCAAACGCGGCTGCATTTTGCTCTTTAATGTATAACCGACTTCAAATGTGGCCATCGCCGCGGCTATATCATGTTCCTCCGAGATAAAATCGGAAGTATCCACTTTTGTGGATGTATCTTTCCAGGCCTGCATGGTTCCCAACTGATAGGCAGCATTCATAATAACATCGAACTGCTTATATTCCCGATGATAGTACATCCCGAGAGTTATTCGCTGCAGTTGATTATGGGTTCCGGAATAGGTAATAAAAGTCGTGTCGACTCCCGTTACTTCAATCGTATCGGAAGGATTCGGCTGAAAGGCATCGTTTTCGACAAAAGCAAACAGTTCCAGATTCCAGGGGCGTATATCGGCATTGATACCGAAAATGTCAAAATCGGAATTGCGTGTTTCATCGTACTGCTCCATTTTTCTCAGCCAGTAGGCATTCAGCCTGGTGTTGGCTATCGTATGAAAAAAATTGGCGCCTTCCCATGTCCGACCGACATTGGACCAGCCGACCGCGCCGAAAACTCGCTGATTACCATGAATCACCTCGAATCGACCGGCCCTGACGCCTATGCCATTGTTCCACAAATGATTAACCTGCAGATATGCCTGATGCAGGTCGACATTGTGGCCATCATTCAAACCGCCCGAAGCGGCCTGACCAAAAACGGTATTATCGCCAAGTCGACGACTATCCTGAAATTGAATATAAGTGAAGGCATTGTCGTTTATTTCGGCTTTGAGATTAAGACGGGTCCGAAGATAGCAAGTATTAATTATGGTTCGACTGCTGTCAAAACTGCGAGAGTCTAACTCGCTCCGCACTCGCACCTGGCCCGATATACTGATTTTACTTTCGCCCATCGCCTCACCAAAATACAGCGTGAAGGTCATCAGTAACAACATAGTTGTGAGGATTTTTTTCATTTTCTTCTCCTATTATAATATTTATATTTAACTTTTATTAAATGCATGATATCCCTCTATAATTAACTGAAATGTGACATTATCACTTATAAAACGCAACAATTATTTAATCTTTGAGTAAAAAAATCTATTATGTCGTATAAAAAATGTGATTCCCGCGTCCAATATTTTTAATATATTGGACGCGATGAAGTTAAAAAACATTGCCGCACGTCGACTTGTTTTACATTCCCAATTGCTTGACGGTCGCACCAAATTCCCCAAAAGCAAAGAGGGAGCGGCCAATATCATCGAAAAACTGGGATATGTACAAATCGACACGATCTCTGTTCTGGAACGGGCGCATCATCATACACTCTGGTGCCGTCAGCCGGATTATAAACCGGAGATGCTGAATAAATTACTGGCAGTTGACCGCCGGGTATTCGAGTACTGGGGTCATGCGGCGTCATATCTGCCGATGTTTGATTACCGTTTTTATTTGTCACGGATGGAGCAGTTTGAGAATCCGTTGAATAATTGGTTTAAGGAATGGATCAGAAAGCATCACCGCCACCTTAAACCGGTAAAAGAGCGCATCCGCAAGGAGGGTCCGCTTGGCGCCAAAGACTTTAAACTTCCGACGGGACAGAAAAGAGGACCCTGGTGGGATTGGCATCCGGCTAAGGCGGCGCTGGAAATTTTATTCTGGCGGGGCGAATTGATGATTACCGAGCGACGAAAATTCCAGCGGATATACGATTTAACCGAACGAGTTTTGCCCGAACATATTGATACAAGAAAACCGGATGACGATGAGCTGGGACGATTTTTAATCGGCCGGGCTTTGTCTTCTTACGGAATCGCACAGGAAAAGGAAATTCGGGATCATATCCGCGCGGGGAAAAATAAAATAATCTCCAAAACATTGCGTGAGATGATCTCCAGCGGGGAACTGATTGAAGTTCAACTGGAAGGCAATAAATCGGCGAATTATTATGCTTTTCCCGAGGCCATCGAAAAGGCCAGTAAACTTAGAAAAAGCAAACCAACCATTGCCCTGTTGTCACCCTTCGATAATCTTATCATTCAAAGAGAAAGAATCAAACGGCTTTTTGATTTTGATTATATCCTGGAATGTTATGTACCGGCGGCGAAACGTAAATATGGTTATTTTGTTTTACCGATTTTGTTGAATGATAAATTTATCGGAAGGCTTGATCCCAAAGCAGACCGGAAGTCAAAGACTCTTATAATAAACAGCCTGCTTTTTGAAGAAAATTTTCACGACTTCGACAAGGTTCTCCCCTTGCTTGCTCAAAAGATTTATGCTTTGGCCCGATTTAATAATTGCGAGAATATTAAGATAAAAACGACCAGACCGGGGAAATTAAAGATCGCTATGAAAAGCATGTTCTGAAATGATATATTTATTGCGAATGATTTATCTGGGCCTGTTTTAATTTTGCCAAAGAAGATCGAAGCACCCGGTAAGCCGAGCGCAGAAAGAGGCCGGCTAATCCCAGTCCGACCAGAAGATCCGGCCATCCTGATTTAAACAGCCAGACGCCGCCGGCGGCAACAAAGACTGAAATATTTGAGGCAATATCATTGCGGGAACATTCCCAGACCGAACTCATATTGACATCATCGGTGCGATGTTTCCAGAGCAATTTTAAACAGACAATATTGGCAATTAAAGCTAAAACAGAGATGATGCCCATTGTTTCAAATATGGGTAATATCGGAAATAGGATTTTATATATTACCTGTCCGAGGACAAAAAGAGCGGCGGCTGTAATTAACAGACCTTTAAATAAAGCGACATAGGCTTTCGCTCGTTCACTGCGGGTAATGACATAAAGAGACAGGCCGTATGTCAGGGTATCGCCCAGATTATCCAATGAATCTGATAAAAGCGCCGTTGAGCCGGCGGTTAATCCGGCTATAAGCTCAACCACAAACATTATGGCATTAATTCCCAGTACCGCCTTAAGGGTCGCTCCCTGAGTTTTCTGCAATGTTTCTATTTCGCAGTCTTTATCACAGCAGTCTGCCATTGGTTTATCCCCGTCAAATATTTAATATATATTTTATACGCTTCTGATATAGAAAGTATAAATGGCAAGCCAACTTACGGCCATAAAATATAGAAGAAATATTTAAAAGGTCATTTATTCAGATTGCCGGCAGAAACTGAGGGCGGCGGAGAGGAAAATAGTTTTACATCATTGGCCATACATTTTATGTTGCCGGAACCAGAATCTCATCTGTTTTTATTATCTTACCGCTCGGCAGGAGAACGGTAATTGTATCCTGAATGGCTTTCTGGTCAGCATGGTTCCTCAGTAATCTTCGTACTGAAAGGCTGATTTTTTGATCTTTTGCGGCCAATAGGACACCTTCTTTGGTACATACATTTTCGGCAAGAATCATCGAATCATTCAGTTCATGAACTTTGACCACCTTCGACTCCATCTCGACCTGCGCAACCTGAATTTCTTTCAGCGTTTGAAGAATACCGGGGAAATAATTGTTACTACCGGATTTCATCTCGCCGAGAGCTTGTGTGGCGGTCTTTCCCTGAGAGATCAGGCTGTCGAAATCCATCGCGGTTTTCAGTATTTGCGCTCCGAGTAATCCCGGATCGGAGGACAATTCATCGGCGTCGAGAGCCGTCCCGCCAAGATCCTTCAATTGACCGGAAACCATTTCCGATACT
>CAZJLX010000103.1:0-7606 GCA_964546545.1 uncultured Ignavibacteriaceae bacterium
TTAAGGATATACTCTGGATATTGGCTCTGTCCGGCTTGGTCGCGGCGATTTTTCGTCTTGTCTTTGGACTGGGTGCCACGACCAATTTAACCGACAATGTTCCCTGGGGATTGTGGAAAGTCTTTAATATGATTGCCGGAGTTGCTCTTTCAACCAGTGGTTTTGTTATAGGTTTTCTTGTATATGTCCTGCGCCAGAAGCAATTTAAATCGTTTGTGAGACCGGCCATATTAATTGCCTTTTTGGGATACGGCTGTTCCTGTCTGGCACTTTTGTTTGATATAGGCATACCCTATAGATTTTGGCATCCCATCTTTATGTGGAATTTTAATTCATTCCTGTTTGAAGTCTTTTGGTGCGTGTTATTATACTTCAGTATCACCGCCATAGAGCTTGCCCCGACCATTTTTGAAGGTGTCAATGCCAAGAGGCTGGCGAAGTTATTCCACAGTATCGTTTTTGTTGCGGTTATTGTTGGTATTTCATTATCATCGCTGCATCATTCTTCTCTGGGATCGCTCTTTCTGGTTTCGCCTCAAAGGTTACATCCATTATGGTATTCTCCGCGTCTGCCTCTGTTTTTTATCATTTCGGCCATGGGGGGCGGTATATTTTTCGTTGTCTTTATCAAACTTATATGGTCGAAAATCTATAATCCGGCGCCCGTTTTTGGTCCGGCCGGAACACCTGATATAACTCGGTTTAAATCATTAAACGGTTCGATCTGCAGTATTGCATCACGGCCTCTTCCCGGTCCGGAAATGTCGAATATCAGCAAACTTGCGGCTATCGGAGCGGCCTTGTTAATAGTCTACTTCATCTTGAAAATAATTGATCTGGTTTTACTGGGAAATTTCTCTGCTCTGATTTCCGGATCCGCCGAAAGCTGGTTATATCTATTTGAACTCGGGATAGGAGTGTTGCTGCCCATTCTCTTGGTCATTATTCCCAGAACACGCAGGGAGCCGGTCTCGATAGGTATTGCCGCAATAGCGGCATCATTCGGACTTGTTTTTAACCGTCTAAATGTTGGCATCTTTGGTTATACCAGTGATGCCGGAGTAGTATATTTCCCGTCATTATTGGAATGGGCACTTGGTATCGGAGTTATCGCCGCGGCCGGACTTGTGTTTCTGGCCATAGCCGACAATTTCCCCATATTCAACGACTATCCGGCCAAGACATTCCTGACACATCTGTTTCGTCGGGACTTTAAATCATTACGACAAACTTGGGATGTAATATTATCCGATAGTCTGCATCGGGTTTCTCTCATCGCCGTTTTTGTACTTCCTATTACATTTGTATTTTTATATCCACCTTATCAGGTTGCCAGATCAGAAATTATTAAACCCTCTATCGGCATGGATACGCAACGCAGGGTTCTCAATATCGATGGTGATCACCGCAATTTTTCCACTATCTTCGCCCATGCTGATCATCAAAAGCGATTGGGGGATACCAGTTCATGCGTTATATGTCACCATCTGTCCCTGCCGGAGGATCGCTCGACCCCATGTTCGCGCTGTCATCAACATATGCATGAATTGACGAATATATTTAATCATGAAAATCATAAATATTTGGTTGCCGCTGATAAACATATAGAGGGGCTGCATCCGTCAAACTACTCCTGTGTAGAATGTCATGCGACTGATTGTCCCAAAACGACAGAATCCGCCAAAGATTGTCTTGAATGTCATCGTGAGGATATGTTTTTGACGGGGAAATCCGACATACAGATGAACTCGATGAATGCTGTGTCGTTTTCCGATGCTATGCACTTAACCTGTATGGGATGTCATAATAAGGAGGCTGTCAATCCCGGCCATGAGCACCTTGATAAATGCTATACTTGTCATAATTCGCTGAAGAAGGACCAAAATATTCTGGCCCTGGAGTAACAAATCCAAAGCTAGATACCCGATAAATGGTTGAAAATCAATCTCTAAAGATTGCGGCAAGGCGGTCGCTTTTTTGGTCGATTTGCGTTATATCCCCAACGCGCCCGATAATCGACGCGCGCGGACCGCGAGGCCCCCGGACAATCGTAAAAGCAACCTCATCGCCCACTCGCAGATCGCGGAACCGGATTTTTCGCAACCAGCGCTGATGAAAAAATATCAATTCGCCATCGGGCAGTTCAATAAGTCCATAGCCTTTGGAGCGTTCAATTATTTTTATTATTCCCTCATGCATAGCCCTTGTCCGAAATCAGAAAACACTAAATATTGTACGACTTCGGTGAAGCCATAGACGACAAAACATAGCCGAATTTATTTCTTATCGCTCTTTATCGTCCGAAACGAATAAATCATCCATCGGTCTTTTTTCTTGCAAAGCCCGAATTTGTTATAATACTGAATGCCGGTTTCTTTATTGATAAACGAAACCTCAACCAAAGCGCTGTCACCCCTCTGCTCTGTCTGTCCGATCACTCGCTGCATCGAAAACCAGCGCCGTTTGGTCAAACCCTCACCGGTCAGGTCTTCGAGAATTTCCTGCGGATCATGAAAGGTTCTCGGATTGTCGGTCTGCAAAGCATAATCTTCGTTTTCCAAAGCCATCATTGAGGGTAAATCAACCAGATAAATAATGGCGCTCTGATCATCGCGTTCCATGGCACCGAAAAGGTGTACGACCACATCCCGCGGCGAATCAAATGAATGTTTATCGCAACCTGTTAACAAAGTTGTTGAAAGAAACAGAATAAGAATAATAATTCGCATATTTTCCCCCCGTATCGAAATTAATTAATTCCCCCGGTAAACGTTATCCGATGACTGGTGCCGAGTTCGGCCTGCGGAGTCAGAGTGTATGATATCTGCATCCTCTTGTGTTCGATCCCGAATCCAAAAGATAGTCCGGCAAAATCATCCTTGCTCGAGCCGGTTTTATACTGTGAGCCGAAACTTGACCAGCCAAGTCTTATGAAAAGTGGTCTGGCCTTAAGATATTCCACGCCAACCGCGATATAAAAGTCATTATCAGTCGGGACAACCGCATCGGCCGCCAAAAGGACCGGTAGCCCTTTGAGCCGTGTTGAGCCACCCAGCCGGAAAGCCAGCGGCAGCGATTCCTTTTTATCACCCTCGACAAAAGTAGAAAGCTGGGTACCGAGATTTTGAACCATAAAGCCAAGAGCGGTGCGCCCATAATTAAATGAATAGCGTGCGCCGAGATCAACCGCGAGACCGCTGGCGGAAAAGCCATCAATCGATTCATAGATTAGCTTCACCGTACCGCCCAGCTGTAGCCGTTCATTTATATTCTGGGCATAACCTGACGCGACCAAAAAATCACCGCCGGAGAAAGTAGTACCATCTTCCACACCCTGATTATCAGTCCGGATAAAACTACCGTAGTTAAGGTAGTTGATAAAAAGAGTCACTTTTTTTCTATCTCCGATCGGATGAATATATCCGAGAAAACCGGATTGCATGTCGAAAAAGTTATTGTGATATCCGGCGATAAAATGGCGTCCCTCAAGAGACGATACCCCGGCCGGATTGTAAAAAAGAGCGGATTCATCATCGGCCACACCGGTAAAGGCCCCGCCCATTGCCATCGGCCGCGCCCCGATATCCACTTTTAAAAAACTAAAAACAGATGTCCCGGCATTGCTGTTGATGTCACCGGCATAAAGAGCGGATGATAAAAATACTGATACCAGTAAAGTCGCGGAAAAAATTGCGATACGAATAAATTTCATATATCACCTCGTAAACTTGAATATAACTCTATGTCGGACAGTGTCAAACAAAAATTACCAGCTTTTGGTCGTACGGTTTATAATATCCTGAACCAATTTCTCAACGGCCTGAGCCTGTGCTTCTTCTTCGGTCGTAGCCACTTTAACCTCACTGTCTTCGGTTAAAGCGACATCGGTCGAGTAATAACCTTCACTATAAAATGTTTCTGACCAAATATTCTCTTCCACATCTCCCTTTTTAAGAGTAACATCAAAAACCAGTTTTACCACGTACTGCGAGACATTATCGGATTCATCAAAAGTATATGGGTTGCGTTGGTAGCTGGTCAGAACGCCGACCAGAATCGCCTCGGCACCTGATTCAGAAACAACTTTCATAGAGCCATTCGCAATGAAAGCATCCACAACCAGATCGGTCATTCTTCCCGAAAGACCGGATTCGATTGTTTTATTCTCGAACTGTGTTATGGCAATGGTTTTAATCGAGGATTTTCCTCCGGAAGAAAAGCTATACACGCCGCAGCCGGCGACAACAAGAATCAAGCAGGTAATAAAAAAGACGGAAAAAAATATTTTCATATTATACTTTAAACAAGTTCCATGAGATAAAGTTTCGGCAAAACAGCTATTCGACGACCACTTTCCCCCGTTTAACGACCTTATTGACCAGATTTACTCCGTAATGATAGGGCAATTCGCGATAGTCGGACATATTCCATATAACCAAATCAGCCGGAAAGTTTTCTTCCAGTCTTCCGATAGCTTCGCCGCGGTCGAGAGCACAAGCGGCATTAACGGTTACGGCTGAAATTGCCTCGGCCGCAGTCATTTTGTAATTAATCGCGGCCAAAGATATAATCATCTGGAGCGATTCGGTATAACTTGAGCCTGGATTACAATCGGTTGAAAGAGCAACAGTTACGCCGCTTTCAATCATGCATCGAGCCGGGGCGTAATCCGAATGACCGAGTGAAAAACAGGTTCCGGGCAACAAAACGCCCACCGTACCGGATTTGGCTATTGCTTTTATACCATTTTCGGATATAAAGACAAGATGATCGGCCGAGACGGCGCCCAATTCGGCGGCCAATTCGGCCCCGCCGGTGCAGGCAAGCTCTTCGGCATGGAATTTCAGTTTAAGACCTTTATCTTTGGCGGTCTGCATAATTCGACGGGATTCTTCGATATTGAAAACCCCATCTTCGCAAAAGATATCGCAAAACTCAGCCAGCCTGTTTTCCACCACCTGAGGAATCATTTCATCAATTATTAATTTTATATAATCTTCTCTCTTATCACGATATTCATCGGGAACCTCATGCGCCCCCAGGAATGTCGGTATCAAATCAACCGAATGAATTTCATTCAGATCACGAATGATCTCCAGCGATTTTATTTCGGATTCAGTCGAAAGACCGTAACCGGATTTGGCCTCAATTGTAGTCGTTCCAAAAGCCAGCATATTATCCAGCCGCTGACTGCTCTTTTGCATCAAAACCGCCGTATTGCTGTTGCGCAGGTCGCGGACCGAGGCTCGGATACCTCCGCCAGAGGCGGCAATTTCCATATAACTTTTGCCCAAAAGGCGCATCTCAAATTCATTTTCGCGCGTTTTGGAAAAAACCGGGTGTGTGTGCGGGTCGATAAGGCCCGGAGTGACAACAGCCTTTTCCGCATCTACGACACGACATCCTTCGGCCAGATCGAGTTTGCCCTCAATGTCGTCCGACTTGCCGACCGCAATAATCTCATTACCGGCCGCACCGACACCCCCGTTTTCTATCAAACCGAGATTTTTCATCTCCGCTCCGAGCCGGGGAACCGGCCCCTGCATAGTAATCAACTGGCCGATGTTTTTAATAATCAGGGTTGCTTTTTTGACTGACGACATGAACACAAGATAGGTGTCATGGCCTATTAGTCAACCTATTATTTTAACAACAATAAATTGGTAAAATCTGAATCCAAACAAGAATAAATCCAGAATTATTGCCTGTAATCGGCGAGCAGAGTATCGGCCCATTCGCCGAAAAACGGATCACCCGATATTTTTTCAAGGAATTTAAGCTGCCTGATATGCATCATATGGTACCCTCCGGCGTAATGGCCGAACCGGAGCCCGTAGTAGCTCGGTTTTCCCGGTCGTCGAAAGAGCGGGATATAATTTTTCAGCGAACTTAGAGACAAATCGATAATTTCTGCCGCCTTTTCATTACCGGTAATCAGGTAATACTCATACAGACCATAGACGGCCCAGATAAATCCATTGAGCGTCATACTTGGCGGCCAGACTGGATATTCCTCGATCCAATAACAACCGCATGAATCGACAAGGACAGTCCATGGCTCCGACTCGCCGTGCAGTCTTGAAAATGAATTAAACACTTTATCGGCGTAGGTCAGATAAGTCGAGTCGCCGGTGATATGAAAAGTACGAATCAGAACGCTTAGTGCCGTTCCCTGAGTCATACCGGAATACCACGGCGCTGACAGAAAGCCATCTTCCTGTTGATTGACCTGATAATCAAAAGGTATTGGGAAATAAACGGCATCATCGAATTCGACCGATGTCGACAATAAAAAATTTACATATTTTAATAATAATTCAAAATATTCGGGATTGCCGGTCCCGCTGTATGCCGCGGCAAAATCCCCGGCCTTACGGCAGATCAGGCCCGGATGATAATATGTCTGCTCCTGCCACTCAAAAAGTATTATGCCATTGCTGTCTTTCAGAAAAGAAGTGTCCTTGATTTTTTCCAAAGAGAATCCGGAATAGGGCCATTGATCGTAAGGGAGTGAGTCGATCTCAAAATTATATGAAATGCAGTTATCGAAATAATCTATAGGTGTTTTATCAAAACCTTTATTTTTACTTTTCTGACTGCACCCCAAAACAAATAATATAATGCAAAAGAATAGAAGAATATACCCGAATGATTTAAAATAATACATAAATTAAATCAGAATCCTATAAATTAAGATCGGATAAATGAGAACATGCACCACGCGACGAATTACTTATTAACCATCGGGATTTTTATTTTATGCTTTTTGGCGAATTTGATCGCCTCCTTGTAACCGGCATCGGCATGCCGTGCGACACCAATCCCCGGATCATTGGTCAAAACCCGATTAAGTCTTTCCTGCATCTCTTTCGTACCATCGGCCACAATAACCATCCCGGCATGAATGGCATTGCCGATGCCGACCCCGCCTCCATGATGAATCGAAACCCAGCTTGCCCCTGATACGGCATTAAGCAGTCCATTCAAAAGTGGCCAGTCGGCGATAGCGTCAGAGCCGTCTTTCATACCTTCGGTTTCGCGATAAGGCGAGGCAACCGAGCCGCAATCAAGATGATCCCGTCCGATAACAATCGGCGCTTTGAGATCACCCTTTTTGACCAGATTATTGATTATTTCGCCGAATTTGGCCCTTTCGCCGTATCCGAGCCAGCAGATACGAGCCGGCAGGCCCTGAAACGGCACCTTATCATGGGCCATTTTAATCCACCGGCAGAGCGCCTTGTTGGATTTGAATTCCTTTAAAATAACTTCATCAGTGAGATAAATATCGGTCGGGTCGCCGGATAAAGCTACCCAGCGAAAAGGTCCTTTTCCCTCACAAAAAAGTGGGCGGATATAGGCTGGAACAAACCCGGGAAATTCAAAAGCCTCTTTTAATCCGGCTTTTTCAGCCTGGCCGCGAAGATTGTTACCGTAATCGAAAACAATCGAGCCAGCCCGTAAAAATTTAATCATCGCCGAACAATGCTTGGCCATCGATTCATAGGAGCGGTCGATATACTCCCGCGGATTTTTTCGACGCAGGCGGTCAGCCTCAGTAACGGTCAACCCCTCAGGAATATAACCATTGAGTTCATCATGGGCC
>CAZJLX010000104.1:0-7605 GCA_964546545.1 uncultured Ignavibacteriaceae bacterium
CATAAAGATAAGATACACCTTATCTCCGTGTCCGTCAAATCGGGGGAGGTTCAATACATTATTAAGAACTCAATTTCAACTGCTTTTGATTTTCTAACGCAGAACCCGAAGGTCACAACATAGAAAATTCCCCAATCAGGAAACACCAATAGAAACTACCAGATAATACAACTCTGACCTTCGGGCTGTGGCCCACAACAGAACTTAATTTGTGCGAATTCGTAAGTAATTGACTGATAACATTTTTGGTAGCGGGGAGGGGATTTGAACCCCTGACTACCACCTGATAGGTGCTTCGGGTTATGAGCTTCACGTTCCCTAATAAAAGAAATTATATAATGAACCATTATAGAATAGGTATGGAAAATGATTGGTAACAAATGGACATAACTACTACTGGCAGTAATAATTATTGTGTCAAATTTGACACGGGGTAGGGAGGATGGAGCCATTTGCTCGCAATTTTTCGGGGGTTTGTATATATAAGGCACTGTTTTTCATTGAATTAGGCTGAACTTGAAAGGGATTCAAGGGAACCATCTACCCTTTTTAAGCAGATTGTTTTCGCCGTATATATCGTCCTGAGATAATGATTTCAAATGGTATCGAATAGTGTAATAAAGGTTCGATTCCCCGTACCGCCAAACATATACTTTGGGAGAGCAGGAATAGTGGATAAACCGGGTTAAACTCTCCTTCTATTTTGAATAAAATTGAGTTTTCGGCTTAAAATCTCAATGTTTTTATGAGTATAAGGGTAGTAAGAAAAACGCGAATTATAAGTCTGCTGGAAAAAAGTAAGACCTGATTATAGATGTGTGCGGGCTATTTGATTCCGACAACATCCAGAGATGCCTGACAGGAAACGCCTACTGCCCTGAGTCGGTTGACTATCGCATCCCGTTCGGCTTCCAGCTCGTCATACTGTGGAAACTCCCTGGCCTTCGCCAGTTGCTCGCCCAACTCGGATATCTCTTTTTCAATCGTCTCCCCTTTTGATCTCGGACAATCGTCACACTGATGCATCCGTATTTCAACCTTCTTGAGAACAGATCTTTTTACGTAATCGCGGATATCCTGCCTCGTTAGAGTGGGATAGTGAGATTTCCCGAGCAATCGATCGATTTTTGCACTCCAGTCATGTTCCAGCAGGTCGGTTTTCTGCTTCTCATCCAGACCGTCGCGATATACCTCGCGCAATACAAATATTCCATTCGGTTTCAGGACTCTTTTCATTTCCAACAGAACTGCCGGGATATTATCCAAATGGTGTATACCGTGTGCCATCGCCACGGTATCGAACGATTCATCTGCGAACTCGATATTCGCGCCATCCATTACGATAAAACTGACCGGTTTATCCTTGAGTCTTTCACGGGCCTCATTAAAATCCTCATCGGAGATGTCGATCCCGATAACTTCGTCGATATCCCTGAATGAATCCCTGAGTATATCAATAAACCACCCTCCCTCGGTAGCCACATCGAGAATTTTCCCCCCGGACAACTCGGCCAGTTTTTCTTTAAGCAACGTCATAGGTCGGTCCTCTTATTGCTCCGAAATTTCCCATATAGAGGGTTCTAAAAATGATTCTCATCTTTCGGTAATTAAAGATAAACTAAATCTCCGCATATTTCAAGAATTTCCCTGTTAAACCGGAGCGGAATACATTATTTTCTAAATATTCTAAAAACGCCGGGATATTGTCGAATGTGCCGCATTATGGTTATGTCAAGTTTGACAATCCTCTTATACCGATGTATATTTTTTTAATTTTCTGATACAATAAATAGAATTTCTATAATTGTATCAGACTATCACCGGCGGAGGTCACATGAAACCTTTTTATGAAATGACATATCTTGAAAAGGTCGGGCGGTTCAGGCAATTGGCTTTGGTCGCGCTAAAAGCATACGGATTCACCGAAGCGCAGTTCAGGCTGATCAGAGTTGCCGGGAATGTCATCTTTCGTGTCTTTGTACCAAACCCGACTAATGTCGTAGCAACAAATAGACCGTATGAAGAGGGCCAATATCTTTTGCGGATACACGACCAGAGCGAACAGAAAACCGATGCGATTGAATTGGAAATGGCATGGCTGGCGGCTATTTGTAGCGATACCGGTCTGCCGGTCCCCAAACCGATTCTAAATAAGGAGAGCAATTTTGTAACCCAATGTTCCATTCCCGGAATCCCCGGGGAACGTGACTGCACGCTTCTCCGCTGGCTGAAAGGACGGCATGTTTCAAAAAACGTTCGTCCCTGTCACTTTCGGGCTCAGGGCAGAATGATGGCGCAACTACATAATCATGCCGCAATATGGAAGCCTCCAAAAAACCGCGCCAAACGCCACTTCGATTATAATGGGCTGTTCAAAGATGATGCCGGGGCGGGTTTTCCCAACAGAGCGGTATGGCCCTTATTACCAAATCGTTATTTGCAGCCATATAAAATCGTTGCCAAAAAAGTAAAACAGGTCATGAATGATTGGGGCAGGAATCCGGATGTTTACGGATTAATTCATGGCGATTGCGGTATTGATGCCAATGTTCTATTTTGGAAGGGTAAGGCTCATATTATTGATTTCGATGGTTCCGGTTTCGGTTATTATATGTATGATCTTGCCCTTGCCCTAGAACATTGCTGGGAAGAAAAAGCATATCCTCAATATTTAGAAGCTCTCCTGAAAGGGTACTCCGAATTCCGCTCTGTTTCGGCTGAGCAATTGAAACATCTGGACCTATTTAGAGCCGCCTTTTATGTATATATGGGCCTGTGGTCGGTAGCCCTGGATCAGACATACCCGAATTCTCCGAATAAATCTGCCCGGCATAAAAAGTGGCTGAAATATGGTTTGAGATTTATAAAACGATACATTGCCGGTCACTGATCACGCGACATCAGCAATAATAAACGTGCCGTCTGATATTTGTCCGCTGTTTAAGATGGAATAAAGGAGTTCTTTTGGTTAAATTCATTGCGTAGTTTTTTGTGAAAATAAATCGTTGAAATACAGGAGGTTTTATGAAAGCAAAGACAGTTTCACAATCGGGCACCGTAAAAGCCATGCTTGTTTTGCCGCAGGACTCCAATACTCTGGGAACCATGTTTGGCGGCATGGTCATGAACTATATCGATGATATCGCCTCTATCTCGGCCTATCGCCATGCCCGCCAGCAAGTAGTCACAGCTTCGACCGATTCGGTCGACTTTCTGTATCCGATTCAAGTCGGTGATATGATTTGTATGGAATCATTCGTCACCTGGACACATAAATCTTCGATGGAGATCTATGTCAGTGTTGTCAGTGAAAATCTTAAAAGTGGCGAACGCCGGGTTTGTGCCTCCTCATTTTTAACATTTGTGGCCATCGACGAAAATGGCAAGACTCAGGAGGTCCCACCGGTAATTCCCGGAACCGACTTTGAAAAGGAACTCCATAAAACCGCCCCCGAAAGATATAAGCGACGTATGGAAAGAAAAAACAATTCAAAAAAACTGGCCGAAAAATTTTCGATTAAAAGAATTTTACGCTAATAATGTCAGGCAGGTATTATATAATTATTTTAATTACAAAGAATCAATCTACCGGTTTTCGCCGGTTCTATTATGTACTCCTGACTCGGAAAATTCTAATGGAAAATATTTTAAAAAAACTCCGAGAAAACCCGACCAGGACAGCAGTGACATTAATGCCGCAAAAGAGCTGATATTTCACGCTTCAAATGATATCCTTGAAGAGTACGCTGCGAAAGCCAGAATTGCCTGGGATGATTTGGTCAAGAAATATTCAATCGAGAATACTCAAGTGGAACCGCTTGTGACAATTTTCGCAGATGAAAATTGGATCAGCTTTACTATTCGTTACATTGTAGAATACAAAAATCGACGGACCACAAAGGATAAACTCTTTACAAGAATTCTTTCTGATATAGCGAGTTCCTGAGAAAAAATCAAAATGGCTGGCGCTTCGATGGAAGTAACCCTGTCGGGTACAGAAATTGGACCCTATTCGAGACCTGCTTGATTCATTTCCGATGCCAAAACCAATACCATCCGTAAAATTGCACCGGTCATTTCCATGCGTAACATATTGATTATCAACAGCATAATAGACAATGTTGCAAAATTGTTGCAATTATCGCAACATTATCGTATAATATTTGGTTATAAAATTTAAAATATTGGCAATGCTGGTTTATGGAAGATAGTCACAAAAGCCTGAAATTTTTTAAGGTGATTTTAAGTTCAATCGCCGACGGCGTTTTCACTGTTGATTCGGACCGGGTTATTACCTCTTTTAATCCTGCCGCCGAAAAAATAACCGGCGTGCCCGCATCAATTGCAGTCGGCAAGCATTGTCAGGATGTTTTTCATTCCGATATCTGCGAAAACTGCCTTTTAAAACAAACGCTTGCAACAGGAATCGAGGCGATTGACCGACCGGTTAACATTATCAACAGTCGGGGCGAAAAAATCCCTATTTCCATTTCAACGGCGGTCCTGCGCGATGATTTGGGCAATGTTCTGGGAGCTGTCGAGACCTTCCGGGACCATTCCGAAATAGAGCATCTTCGCAAAGAACTTAGCCGGAATTACTCGCTGGAGGATATTATTTCCAAAAGTCCTGAGATGCACAGACTTTTTTCCATTCTGCCCGACATCGCCGAAAGCGAGAGCACGGTGCTGATTCAGGGCGCGTCCGGTTCAGGAAAAGAATTATTTGCGCGCGCGATTCATAATCTCAGCCCGCGGCGCGAGGCCAATAATATTATCATAAACTGCGGTACATTGCCGGCCCAGCTGTTTGAATCTGAACTTTTCGGATATGTTAAAGGAGCCTTTACCGATGCCAAACAGGATAAAAATGGAAAAATCGCCGCTGCCGACGGCGGAACCTTGTTTTTTGATGAGATCGGTGAATTACCATTTTCCACTCAGGTAAAATTGCTAAGATTACTACAGGAGCGGGAATACGAACCGGTCGGATCAACAACACCGATTAAAACCAATATTAGAGTAGTGGCGGCCACCAATAAAGATCTAAAAAAGCTGGTTGCGCAGGCAAAGTTCCGTGATGATCTATATTTTCGCCTGGCCGTAGTTAAATTCGAATTGCCGCCCTTGAATAAGCGTAAAGAAGACATTCCTTATCTGGTCGATCATTTTATAAGACGGTTTAATGCCCGAACCGGCAAAAAAATAATATCGGTCAGTCCCGAAGTGATGCATATCCTGATGCGGCATGATTATCCCGGCAATATCCGTGAACTGGAAAATATAATCGAACATGGATTTGTTCTCTGCCGGCGGTCTATTATGCAGAAAGAACATTTGCCGCCCGAGTTGATTATGGCCGACAGCGAACGAATTAAAACTTTACCCGCTGATTCGACGCCGATAACAGAATCAATTGATGAACAAACCCGAATTCTGACCGCGTTAAAGAGTTGTAACAATGTCATCGCGAAAGCGGCTGCAGAATTGGGCATTCATCGCACAACCCTCTGGCGAAAAATTAAAAGATATAATATAAACCTCGACTCCTTTAATTAATCAAACCATGATGCAATAGTTGGTCTTGCAACAATAAAATGTTGCAATGTTGTTATAATGTTGCATCACACGCAACGTGATAATTTTTATCAACACTTATCTTATTGCATTACAGCGCTTAACGCTAACGTCTTTTTATGGCACAGTTGTTGCATAGTGTATTCGCAACATGAATGTTGCAGTACCTAAACTTCGCGAGAAAATTGCCCCCTGTTTTGAGGCGGCGCGTCAATTCGACATTTTTCAAATCGAAAACAATAAGATAATTAATTCAAAGAATATTTTATGCGAAAGCGAAGAAGGTTTCCGCAGAATCAGACTGATGAGGTTGCATGATATCAATATTCTTATCTGTAACGGTATAAAAACCTTTTATAGCGACCAGCTATCCGCCATGGGTATTATTGTTATTTCAAATATTATCGATTCGGGACAAAACGCCATTAAGTCATTTTTATCCGGAAAAATATCCGGCATAAATGTCAAACAGAAAATTGGAGACGATTTCGAGTCCATATCCCACAAAGATCTGGTCTCATGGACTAAAGAGCTTTTTGAAAATAATGGTTATAAAGTTACTTCTGGACCTCTCGATTCAATCCTGATTGATTTTATCGCCGAGACCAACTGTCCTATTTGTCAAAAAAAAATCAGTGTTGCTATCTGTTGCGCGGCGCATACATATCGAACCGATCTGGAAATCAAGGAGTTTCATCATTGCACCGGCTCTCGCTACGATGCCAGTGTTTATATACATCCGGATAATGCGCAGGTTGAAAAGCAATGCGTTGAATACGGTATGGAATTTATAAGCCCCGACTCGGATTTTTACAAAAGTCCCGAAAAAAATAAAAATAAAATTTCACTCTTAAGACAACCTATTAAAGGCCACGAAAGAGCATTTGAACCAAATAAGTAGACAAAAGAGAAAAATCGAAATAGACGGAGAAGTATGCGAACCAATCGAATAAGCGAAAAGGAACGGCAAAAGGCGTTTTCGACACTCCGCAAAGCTGATGTTATCGAAAAGCAGAAACTGGATGTCAGATATCATATCGAAGATTTTGATGTCAGTGAACGTCCGCGTCGTTTTCTTGAGGCTTTTGCGGCAATTTTAAAGCATTCCAATTATAAGCTGGCCCTGGATCATTTTATCCGCATGAGCGCCAAATGTTCCCGCTGCGCCACGACCTGCCAGGTCTATCAGGCGACGGGTGATCTAAAAGATATTCCCTGTTACCGCTCCGAGTTGTTGCTCTCAGTTTATCGTCGGCATTTTACGCTGGGCGGGATGTTGCGAGGGCGTTTGTCGGGAGCAGGATTTCTGACCGACGAAAAAGTACAGGAGATGGCCGATAGTTTCTGGAACTGTACTGCCTGTCGGCGATGCACCCTTGAATGTCCGTCCGGAATCGATCACGGACTGATTACTCATCTGGGTCGATATATCTTAAGCGAAATCGGTATCGCACCGCGGGCACTGGTGGTCAGTACTCGGGAACAGCTTGAGGGCGCCACCGGAAACACTTCCGCTATCCCGGTTCCGGCCCTGACCGACACCCTTGAGTTTCTTGAAGAAGATATGCTGGAAGAAAAGGGAGTTAAGATAACTTTCCCGATTGATGTCGAAAATACCGATTATGTTTTTTTCCCGGCGGTAAGTGATTTTTTAATGGAAGCTGAGACCCTGATGGGTATTGCGGCCGTATTCAGAGCAACCGGCGACTCATGGACCACCGGAACCGGATATTTTGACGGTATCAATTATGGGCTTTTTTACAGCGATCGGATTCTGGAACGGGTTGTTAAAAAAATCGATTCCGAAACCCGCCGTCTAAAAGGCAAAAATGTTCTGATCGGCGAGTGCGGTCATGCCTCGCGCTCGGCCAAATATTTTCTGCCGACATATTGCGGCGGCAAAGATGCCTATCCGGTCATCAATATTATGGAATATACCTATAAGGTCTGGAAAGAGGGGCGACTGAAGCTGGATCCGAATATTGTCACCGAAAAGGTGGCCTATCATGATCCCTGTAATATCGCCCGTCA
>CAZJLX010000105.1:0-7577 GCA_964546545.1 uncultured Ignavibacteriaceae bacterium
CAATAAAATTACCAAAAATATCGCCTATGATCGGTTTATAAACCATATCTTTTTTATCAAAAGCTTCATAAAAGAGAGAATGTGTTCGCGGCAAAGTCAACCTTACTCCATGATGTATAACTGAATTTTCCCAAAACGCCAGCATCTTTAATGACTCATCTTCAGGTGAATTTGTCACCAAAGCCGCTTTTCTTACAGTAAATAATTTATCGAGCCGATTGGTCAATTCATAAAACAATTCGGTAATCGGTTTATTCTGGTCAATGATTCTTAAAAGAGGCCGGCATAGCTGCGATACATCTTCACTATATAGGCTGATCTCTGATTCTTCGGTCGCGGTATTAATGGCGTCTATTTCTGAATATGCTGTTTTGATAATTCCAAACCTCTATCAAACTGCATTATTCTCATGCAAATATTATAAACAATCAGTATTATTTGATTCGACAGAATAAATCAAAAACATTAGGGTTGAAATGCGGTTCGTTCACGGAATAAAAGAATATTTTGCAGTAAATGTCGGTAATCTTATGATATTAGACAGATTAGAATATATTTTTTGTTGCTATAATACTAATAAAATATTGATTCGAATCTCTCGGACCGCAAAATATTTCGTTTTAAATATATAAAAACCCGCGATAATCAATTGCAGGTTTTTTTTAAACATCAAAAATAACTTTGGTTGCCGAATGAATACAATTGAATATATTGAAAAAATGACGCCACAAACTGACATAAAAAAACCGTCTATTGAAGATATACAAAAGGCGGCCGATAGAATAAAGCCATATGCTCATCAAACGCCGATTTTAACCTGCTCGGCTCTGGATCATTTAATCGGAGCCGAAATATATTTCAAATGCGAAAACTTCCAGAAAGTCGGAGCCTTTAAATTCCGCGGCGCGACTAATGCGGTTTTTTCGCTTATGGAAAAAGAAGCGGCCAATGGTGTCGCGACTCATTCCTCAGGAAATCATGCTCAGGCGCTGGCCCTGGCCGCTCAAATTCGCGGAATTAAGGCGCATATTGTCATGCCGAATAACGCACCTGATGTAAAAGTCAACGCAGTCAAATCCTATGGCGCCGATATTACGTTCTGCGAGGCGACTTTAAAAGCGCGGGAAGCAACCCTTTCGCAAATACTCGACAAAACCGGCGCGATATTTATCCACCCATATAACGATTTAAGAATTATCGCCGGTCAGGCAACGTGCGCAATGGAAATTTTAAATAGGCTAAGCGATCTGGATTATATTATGACCCCGGTCGGCGGTGGCGGTCTGCTCAGCGGAACGGCCGTCGGCACCTTTTATCGGGCACCGAATATCAGGGTATTAGGTGCTGAACCAGAGAGAGCCGATGATGCCTTTCGTTCGTTTAAGAGCGGTCAGCTTATTCCGTCTGAAAATCCAAAGACCATTGCCGATGGTTTGTTAACCTCTTTGGGTGATATTACTTTTCCGATTATATTGAACCATGTTTCGGATATTTTAACCGTTTCCGAGATAAATATCATCAAAGCCATGCGGTTTATCTGGGAGCGGATGAAAATTATCGTCGAACCGTCCGCCGCCGTCCCGTTCGGTTCGCTGTTGCAACACAGAGAATATTTTAAAAATAAAAGAATTTGTATAATCTTATCGGGTGGTAATGTCGATTTGAATCACCTGCCTTGGCTGACCTGAATATTTTCATCTTGGCAAAATGTCTTTTAATCTAATCTTCATTGCCGTATATTATTATAAAATACTGATTAAATAAAACTTAATTCAGAGGTAAACTCATTATGAACAGGCAATTTCTTAAAAATATTACAGCTGTATTTTTTGGCTTGGTAATCCTTTTTGTTGTGCCCTTTACCATATCAGGCGGGACCAAACAGATTCCACAGCGATCGGAGATCGAAGATAAGTATAAATGGAACCTCGGGATTATTTACCCGAGTATTCAATCATGGGAACTGGATTTTGAGTATCTGAAAAATAACTATAAACAAATTGAAAACTACAAAGGACGGTTGGACGAATCGGGGACGATTCTGTATGATTGTCTTAAATTAAATGAAAAAATAAATATAATTTCTGAGCGCCTTTCGACCTATGCCGGTCTTAAATTATGTGAGGACAACCGCCAGAGCGCACAGCAGGAATTGTCCGGTCGTATCCGCGGGCTTAATTCAAAAATCAGGCACGCCTCATCATATATCGAATCGGAACTGCTCACGATTGACCCGGATAAATTCCATTCCTTCATGGCCGAGAATGATGATCTGGAAGTCTATCGTTTTTATCTGGAGGATCTGATTCGCCGTAAAGAACATATTTTGTCCCCCAGGGAAGAAGCGATTCTGGCTCTGTCCGGATCGGTCGCCTATTCGGCCGGGCGTATTTATTCGATGTTAACCGAAGCCGATATGAAGTTCGGGACAATCTATGATGAAGACAGCAATGTAGTCGAATTGACCGAAGAGAGATATGATAAATTCCGTAAATCGACCGACCGTCGCGTAAGACGTGATTCGCATGAAGATTATTATGGCACCTATGAAAAATATGCCAATACTTTTGCCGTCTCTCTGGGTAGCGCCCTGCAAAAAGATTATTTCTATATGAAAACGCGCCGTTATAATAGCTGTCTGGAAATGTCGTTATTTGAAAATAATATCCCGGTTTCGGTCTATCACAATTTGATTAAAACGGTCAATGATAATCTGGAATCGCTTCACAAGTGGGCCGCTCTTAAAAAGAAAATTCTCGGTTATGACACGCTTTATCCTTACGACCTTTATGTTTCGCTGGTACCGAATCAGAACCGCGAATACAGCTATGAGGAAGCGATGGCTCTCAATTTAAAAGCCCTGGCCGTGATGGGTGAGCCTTATTTCAGCGATTTTAAAAAAGGACTCGAATCGGGTTGGATCGATGTTTATGAAACTGAGGGCAAAAGTACCGGTGCCTTTTCCGGCGGCAGCTATGATACTCCGCCTTATGTCCTTCTGAATTATAACGGCACGCTGGGCTGGGTGTTTACTCTGGCGCATGAGATGGGTCATTCGATGCACTCTTTTTATACTAATAAAAACCAGCCTTATATATATACTGATTATGCCACCTTTGTCGCCGAAGTTGCTTCCACCTGTAATGAAACTCTGCTGATGAAATATCTTTTAAATAAGGCCAAAACCAACCAGGAAAAGATGTATCTCTTGAATTATTATATTCAATCAATTAGGACGACCTTTTTCCGTCAGGTTATGTTTGCCGAATTCGAACTGACGATACATTCGCATATCGAAAACGGCGGTGCCGTTTCGGCCGATTATCTGCGCCAGACTTTTTCCAATATCTATCAAAAATATTGGGGCGAATCATTAACGGTCGATGAATTGAGCGGTATGCTTGGCATGGTCGTACCTCATTTTTACTGGCAGTATTATGTTTATCAATATGCCACCAGTTATGCCGCGGCGCAGTTGATGGCGCAAAAAATCATCGATGAAAAAGACGCTTATGTCAATACCTACATGGAGTTTTTATCAGCCGGATCATCGAAATACCCGATTGATATTCTTAAAGATGCCGGAATCGATATGACCCAACCGGAACCGATTCTGTACACCATAAATCTATTCAGCGATATGGTCGACGAACTGGAAAAAATGCTGGAGGAAAATTAATCCTCCGGCATGTCTATTTGAGTAATAACATCTTTTTGCTTTCGGAGTAATTTCCGGCTCTAAGGCAATACAGGTAAATTCCCCCGGCGACCTGATTCCCAGCCGCATCTTTGCTGTCCCACTCCGTCGTATGAAAACCTCTGGTTTTTAATCCTTGGTCGATTATTTTTACTTTTTCCCCGAGAATATTATAAACGGTCAGACTGATATCCGAGCGATACGGGACATAATATGAAATCGTCGTCGCCGGATTAAACGGATTGGGCGAATTATTTTCCAGACAAAAGTTTGTCGGAATTAAAGTAAGAATATCATCCTCAACATCGAGAGCCGTGTTACCGATTTTAACCATATAAATGGATATTCCATTAACGAAGGAAAAGGAAGTTCCAACCAGTACATAGCCGTCGTCGTAGGTTGGGACTATATATCGTCCGTGATCATTATCATTCCCGCCCGTGGAAAAGGTCCAAACCGTATCGCCGACAGAATCGACCTTTATAAAACAATAATCGCGGTAATGACCGACTACACCTACCCAGCCACCGACCATAAAACCGCCGTCCGAAGTCGGGCAAATTGAATTATCATATTCGTTGGCCTGAATCTGCGAAATAGATTTGGACCAAAGCGTATTACCGTCGAAGTCTATTTTATGAACATATCCCATTGCGTACGAACGTCCGGTTAAAACAATTCCGTCATCGACCCTGCAGGCATGTCGTAGTTCTTCCGTGCTGGATGTTATGGCATATGTCGAATCCCACTGAGTTATCCCGTCCTTATCGGTACGAAAAACCCAGAAATCATAGGAGGTCGAAGGGTTATCATTATTCCCGGCTACTATATATCCACTGTCCGGCAGCTGTGTAATATACCAGGCATCCTGGATCGAATTATTGCCGCCGTACGTATGATACCAATCATAATTTCCGTCCTTGTCCAGCTTTAATATAAAGGCTTCCATAAACAGGCCGTAAATATATATTCCTCCGACGATAGCATAACCACTGTCGCTGGTTTGCGTCGAATAGAGCGGATAGCCGCTATTGTCCCCGATTGTCAGGGCGTAACTCCAGGTCGTATCGCCGTTTTCGTCGGTTTTAAGTATCCAGACCCGATATTCAAGCGGCTCCGGATCGATTGCGTAACTGGAAGCGCTGACTAAATAACCGCCGTCGTACGTTTGAATTACATGGTACCCGGTTTCGTCGACGGCGCTATCTCCGATTATTTTCTGCCACTCTGGATTACCTTCCCGGTCGGTTTTAATCAATATTATGTCGAAATATGTTTCGCCCTCGGCTGCAGTACAGCCGGTAATTATAAAACCGCTGTCCGATGTTTGTTGAACGCAATTGGCCGTATCGTTATATCCGTTCCAGTAATTAGCCGTCCATATCGTATCGATACTCTGCGCCAAAAGACTAATCGTAAATAAAAACAGAATAGAAATTGCGGCAATCACACATTTAACCAAATACATAGTAGCTCTCCATAGTGATGAACTTTTATTTCTATTTTAAACCATAAATAAATATCGAAATCGAATGAAGTCAATTATTTTATAAGATTTATGCAGTTATCACGGAGCGACAATTACTTTTTTATATGTCATCATCGAATCGACCGTCTCTTTCATGTTGGTCGGCGAGCCTACCAATAGCTTTTCTTTTCTCCCGTAATAATCAAGGCAGGTCCCGCAGGATAAAATATTGCTGCCTGATTTTTCAAAGCTCTCCAGCATATCAAGTATTGTCGAGACCTCAGTAGTCAAAAATATACCGCTGTTTAAAAATATAATCTTATCCGGAATATGCCCCGTTTCTAATTGCACTCGTAAAAAAGATTCCATTAATTTTTCGCCCAAATCCGGTTCCCCGTCACCAATCCCCGATGATTTGATAATCAATAGCAAATCTTTGCTTTCCGACATTTCTGTTCCTTTTATATTGTCACATAATTATAACGATTTTACCGATCTGATTACCCTGTTCTGATTCCACCGAATAATAATATATGCCCGAAACAACCGCCTGCGCGTTGCGCGATATCAGATCCCAGCGCTCATGCTGGCTACGCGGCGTATCGGGCGGGTAATTATGATTTATTGTCCGCACTAAATCGCCGTCAATGGTATATATATTAATCGTGCATTTGGCTGGCAGGTTGCTGAAATGGATCGAACGGGTTCGGTCGTCGGGATAATTCTCCTGCTCAATAATCTGTCCCCGGTTTATCCCGTCAATGTAGTCGCGACCCTCAAAACCGTTGTCTCTGTAATCACCGTCAATTCTCCACGGATTGGGATAAACAATGACATTCAGTTTTTCTTCCGCGACAGTCCTATTATCGTTCTGTGCGTATTCCGCGACATAATTACGATACGGCGTCGTTTCAAGCGATTCCAGGTCGCTGACCGGGGAACCGTAATCGAAAGCCGTTACCGCCACGTAATATAATTGTGATGGCAGCAGTTTTCGCACGACATATTCATATTCATAGTATTTAAAGAAGAAACCGTCGTCGGTCAATTCCTCTGGATAGTACAACCGCGCCGAATCCAGCGACAATGTCGAGGGGTACGGTTCATCCGGGTAAACCTTGTGGATTCCCAGCGTATCGGACAGATCCGAATTATTATAATCCTGCGATTCAAAATAATAAATTGCAGTATCCCCCGTCGACGGCGAAATGTAGATAAAAATATTTTCCGGTACATCATAATACTCCGGTTCGAATGAATCGCCGTACAATTGCTTCAATTCGGCTCGGGTAAACGGGATGTCGATCAACTCCCACTCGCCGCGGCCCTGGTTCCATGTGAAACGATTGTAATCGTCACGATCATAGGAAGCAATCATTGAAAAACTGCTCGCGTTCGGTGAAAGAGCCAGATATATCCGGTAACCCTCGAAATCAAAGTCATCGCTGAACTGGTCTTTTTCGGTCTCCGATTTAAGTCCGTTCCAGCGCACGACAAGCTCACCCTGATTATATTGAGTTATCCTGGGATAAATTTTCGCCCTGAGCGTATCCCGGTTATTATCAAGAATCCATAACTCGGGAGGAGGCGGGGGGGAGGCGCCCCGAAAATCGGGCACACCGTCACCGGCTGTATAAACCGTATCGACATCGTTGTAAAACCAGATCGAATCGCTCGGATTACCGGTCGTATCCGGAATATATATCGAATCATATATGCAATACCGCGATGGTCCCCGAAAACCGTTGTCATCGGTATCGACCCCGGGATTATCATAAATCCATGAGGCCCACATGGCGTTTTTACCCAGATCACTGAAATTGTACTGATTATATAAAAGTTCGGGGTGATAAGGGTTAAAGAGCCGATCAAAGGCATCGCAATCGGTGTGGAAATCCTCGCCCGCCACGTACGCAAAACTGATCGGCAGTACCTCACCCGGATGTATATCAAACGGCCCGAACGAAAGCAGATAACGGGTATCATAACCGTCGGCAAATTCGGGGCCATGTATCGAGGGCGGCAGCCATCCCTCGGCAATCTGATCCTTGGCCGAGAACAACTGATCATAGTCGAACTCTTCATGCCTCAGGACATAATACTTGTTACGGTCACCCATCGGTGTCCCCAGATTACCGCCAAAATCCCGAAAGGGATCTTCCGGAGTCGGCGACCGGCGAGGGCTAAAATCCAGATCCGGTGAGCTGTTGGATATCCACCAGTTAAAAGAATACTTCAGGGTGTCGGATGAGGGCGTCCGAACGACTCTCGCCCCGGTGACGCCGGTCAGCGTCATACCCGAGGGGCAGGGCGGAACATCAGATATATTTCTTTTGCCGTCACAATCGGCGATCCACGCGATATTGATCGTATCCAGCCAGCCCTGTCCGGGACAGCCTTTTATCGATGGGA
>CAZJLX010000106.1:0-7555 GCA_964546545.1 uncultured Ignavibacteriaceae bacterium
GGGGGCAGTGGCCCCTTTTTTTGCGCTTCGCGCTCTTTACGGCAAACTTCAGCCTACGTATAATCGGCCCGCCGGTTTTATCCAGCGGGCTACATTCAGGCGGTGTTGACCTCTTCCTGAAGCTGAAATCGTCTGTATATTTTCGAATACAGACCGCCATTACTAATCAGTTTATTATGCCGTCCTGTCTCGACGATGCGACCATCCTCCATGACATAAATCATGTCGGCCGACTCAAGGGTATCGGGCCGGTGAGTGATCAATATCGAGGTCAGTCCGGGCATAACTTCCCGTAATCTATTCCACAGCGCCGTTTCTGTTTTGGAATCGAGCGCTGAGGTGCAATCATCTAAAATAAGCAGTTGCGGTTTGCCGACCAGCGCCCGCGCCAGCGCGAGACGCTGTTTCTGTCCGCCCGAAATCGACATTCCCCGGGTTCCGATAGCGGTATCGATTCCATTTGGGAAAGCGGCAATCTCATCTTTAAGCTGAGAAACATCAATCGCCCACTCCATCACCTCGTCGCTGATTTCCTCGCGTCCGAACCGGATATTAGATCGTACCGTATCGCTGAACAGAACCGGTTCCTGTGGTACATAACCGATATTGCGCCGCAAATCCTCCAGCTTATACCGGCGAATGTCATGACCGTCAAGCGTAATCGATCCTCCGCTTGGATCGACCAGTCGCGGAATCATATTCACCAGCCAGCTTTTACCGGAGCCGACCCGTCCCACCAGTGCAATTGACTGCCCCGGTTCGATAGCCAACGAGACATCGTCGATAATCTTCCGTTCCGAATCGGGGAATGAAAACGAAACCCGATTAAAAACAAGACCACCATCGACACGATTAATTGTGCTACCGGCGCCATTCTCATTCACCATCGGCGGCATCTTCTCAAGTTCGACCAGCCGGTTAATCGATACGGCCGACTGACGCGACTTTACGAGAAACTGGCCGATATCAAACATCGGGAAAATCATGTATACCACGTAGTACACGAAGGCAATCAATTTACCAAGCGAAAGTCCTTCACTGATAACCATGTACCCTCCGGCCAGCAGAACGACAATAACTCCGAACTGCCAGATATACATATACATCGAGTCGACAATCGTCGTCGCCTTGATCTGCGATATCTCGGCTTTTCGGCGCTCATCGGTCGCCTTATAGAAATTCCCCTGCTGAGCCTTTTCGCGGCCGTATGCTTTGACAACCCGAACACCGGAGAAGCAGGCTTCCATGACATCGTTAAGATTCGATATCTTCTTCTGAAGGAAATCGTACCTTTTATCCAGCACCGAGGCGCTTTTGAAAAAGATAATAATCAATATCGGCAATGGCCCGGCCGACCAAAGCATCAGCTTCATATCAATCGAGGCCATCATAACCAGCGAAAAAGCAACCATTAAAAGCGCCTCATACAGTCGGAAGATTCCCGAACAGGCGAACCATGATAGCTTTTCCGCAACATCATCGGTCATACGGGTGACTAGATCACCGGTCCGAAATTTATTGAAAAAGTCCGGGCCTTTATCGGTAATGCCATTAAAAGCATCCTGTCGAAAAAGCCATTCCAGTTTCAGATTCATCCAGGCCCGATGTCCCTGGATGAAGGCGTAGAGTGCATTGGCAATCAGACCCATCAGAACCAGTGTCAACGCAAACGTGGCTGCCGTCGATAAACCCAGACCGGTTCCGATATCATTGAGCCAGTTGGCGACGGTATTTGTTACCTCACCGCTTTTGACATAATCGACGGTAAATTCGATCAGCCTGGGTATGGATACTTGGAACGCAACCTGTACCGGCGTTAGAAATATCAAAACCATCAGGACATAGCGATATCGTCTGTAATATCGCCAGAACCATTTTATTTTATCCAGCATTTTTTAATACTCCATTTCTATTTTTAAACTGCAGGTGGAATAATTTCGAATAGTATCCATCCTGCAGGAGCAATTCGGTATGTGTTCCGCGTTCGACAATTTCGCCGCGGCGGATGACCAGAATCTTCTCGACATCGAGAATAGTCGAGAGTCGATGAGCGATCACCAATGAAGTACGTCCGGTCATCAGTCGTTTCAGCGACGACTGGATCGTCCGTTCCGTTTCCGGGTCGACCGAGCTGGTTGCTTCATCGAGAAGCAGCACATCCGGATTAACCGCCAGAGCACGTGCGAATGAGAGAAGCTGTCTCTCCCCGCGGCTGAAATTGGCGCCTTTTTCCGAGACGCCGGTATCGTAGCCGGCCGGCAGGCGTTTGATAAAGCGATCGGCCTCAACCGTCCGCGCCGCCGAGATAATCTGATCCTCGCTTATTTTCTTCGAATCCAGCGAAATATTCGATTTGATATTTCCCGGGAAGAGAATAATATCCTGCAGGACCAGCGCAAAGCGTCGACGCAGATCGGCTTTGCGAATATCTCTGATATCGATCCCATCGAGCAGTATCCGTCCCTTTTGCGGATCGTACAATCTCAGCAGGAGCGAAATAACGGTTGACTTGCCGCCGCCGGTTACGCCGGCGAGGGCGATTCTTTTGCCGACCGGAATCTCGAAATCCAGATCCTTGGCCGCCCAGTTATCATCGTTAGTGTATGAAAACCAGACATGCTCAAAACGGATCGACTTTTTCAACCCGTTCCATTCGACCGGTTTCACCGGATCCGGAATGGTTGCTTCGGTCGCGAGCAGGGCAAATATCCGTTTAGCGCCGGCGATCGCTTTCTGGATTGTCGACAGCTGTTCAGAAGTGCGCCAGATCGGATCAAATGAACGCCAGATCAGGATGATATACATGCCGATCGTTCCGACCGTTATAACACCTGAAGCGATCCAGAGGGCGCCGAAAAAGAGCACCAGCGCGATCATGACATATTGAAAGAAAAAGACCGTATTGAAAAACAGTATCACCGCCGTGTTGACATAAACGTCATGATCAAACTTCTCTTTATTGAGTTGATAAACTCGGCGCCGGGCATAAGCTCCCCGATGGAATATCTGTATAATCGACAAACCGTGCATAAATTCGGTCAGTCCGGCGGTAACCTCGGCCATTTTTTTTCGCACCTCCAAAAAGCGGGGAGTTGTTTTGCGTTCGAAGATGAATATCAATATGGCCACGATCGGCGCCAGCATAGATAAAATAAGCGCCAACCGCCAGCTATAATAAAACATCACCGCAAAAATACCGACAATCAAAATCAGGTCGCCGATCAGCAGGACGACAGTATTGGTGAACAACATCCGCAGCGATTCGGTATCCGATTCCACGCGCGCCATCAGACGCCCGACCGGATTACGATCAAAGAAGGATACGTCGAGCGACAAAATATGGTCAAAAAGCTTTCGTTTCAGATCGACCATTATATTTTGACCGATAGTTTCCAGCTTTATTCTCTGGACATACTGCAAAACCAGCGTGGTTATCTGTATTCCCCCGATCATCAGGACAGTGATAATCAGGCCGTGCAGGTCATTGTTTTTAATGTTAACATCAAGTGCCCGCTTAAGTAAAATCGGCCAGTAGAGAGAGAGCACAGTGGCGCCGGCCAGAAGTAGCAGGCAGAATATCAATCCCCGGAAATGATTCTTCAGAAAAGGCAAAAGCCGGGCAAACGCCTTTTTGGAACTGATCGCCTTTTCTTCGGAATTAATCTGTTCATGTTCATATAAATCGCCAGTCATTGTCTTACCCTTTTCGTTTCAGGTTCTATGTTGTTGTCGCCGCCGGTTCGGTTTGGGCAATAAAAAAACCCGCCGAACCTGTTTGGCAGCGGCGGGCTTTTAAAAACTTTGAGAAAAATTTCACAAAATAATGAAGCCTCCACCACCATAGGAAACACCAATAAGATTGGTCATTTTTGTAAAGATCATGTTCATCATGAAAATCTGTTCCCTTTTATATTTGCGGTTTCAGCTCATTAAAATAATTAACGGTTTTTTCCTTTATAAGTTCAGTAAAAATACAAAAAATTAAATATATGTCAAGATTTTTTATTACTATTCATAATAAGCAAAGTGCGACAAATCCACTCTTCTTTTTGTTTGAGACTTATTAATAGGATATGATTATATCGATTGAAGTATCAAAGCGATATGCGTAATTATAAATCAGAATATGAAATATTATAGGTAAGTCGCAAAGAAATAATTTCTCTGCGACTTGATATTAAACTACGGAGTGCCGGGAAAGCCGGGTAGAGCGGGTGTTGTATCCTCTTCATCACCGCCACCGGCCAGAACGACGACCGCGACAGCCACGACACCGACACCCAAACCAATCGCCCACCATTTTTTATACCAGGGACCTTTTTTCTTGTCGTCTTTCGAAGCTTTTTGTTCTTCATCTTTAACAGTTTTGGGTGCTTCGATTCCCTGATCAACCATATCCTGGGCACGCCTCATCATTCCCATAAATTCGGGGGATTTGATATTCAGTTCGCCCCGCCAATCACGATATGATTTAAAAGCGGCGACAAACTGCTCAATAACCTTGTCCTCCTTTTCGCCTTCATTCCTGACCTTGGCATAATAAACCTCAGCCAGTAACACATGTGCATCGGCCCGTTCCTGAGTCGATAAGGAAGTACTTGTCAGGTACTCATTTAATTCCTCTTCCGCACACGGGTAATTAAGAGCAAGGAAATTTTTCCGGGCATTTTTTAGCGTTGGATTGGTTTTGTCATAATCGCAGCCCGCCGTTTGCGCAAGAACGAGGTCAGGCAGTACGGCCGTGAATAAAAATGCAACCAACATTATCACCGAACATACCCGCATTAGCTGAAAATGTTTGGTCATAATACCTCCTGTAAAAAAATAAATTAATTCCTTTCGGACCAGTATATTAGCATTGGTACTGATTCCATATTTGAACCGGTTTCCGTACCCAGCTTTATAATTCCTTCTGTCTTTTTCAACACTTCGCGAATATCAGCGTCGCCATAGGGGAAAACGACCACTGAATCTATTTTGGGTTGGCCGCCTTTACCCGAGACATCGATGATCTCAGCCTTTAATTTCCATCGTCCCTTCAGTTTAATTACGTCCATCGATGGAAAACTGCTAAGAATCTTACCCTTGCCATTAAATGCCAAATCGACCATATGATCGCTGGAGGGAGGAGTCAGGGCGATTTGAAGTGATACGGTATCATTAATAGCAAAAGCCTCATCCATATCAATCGTGAAATTTTGCCGTGCGCCTTTAGGTTTGACCATTTTCTTATAGATCGGAAAGTCGGGGTGAATGACCTCAATCTTATTCCACACATCAGCCTTGACCACAAAAGCGCTGTCGGGGCTGCCTTCTTTGTCGTTTATCAATACAGAGGACACACCTTCGGGCTTTATTGTCAGCGACATTTTTGTATTGGTCGGTTTCGGTTTGGGCGTTGTCTTTGTTGTATCAGGTTTCACAACAAGTGCGCCGGTTGTCGTACCTCCCACTGAAGTCGAATCCAGCGGAAGAGTGGAGATTCCGGGAACAAATGCAGTATCCATTTTAAGACTATCGCTTGTATATCCGGCCAGTGTCAGACTATCCAGGGTCAGTGAATCTACTGACCTAAGCGAATCGCCGGCCAAGCCGGATGAATCACTGACGATCCCGGTGGCAATCGTGACGGTCGTATCCACCGGTGATTCAATACGAGTCGTTTGGGTCTGTCTTGAGCCAAAGAAATTATGATATAAACCGACTATTCGATCGCGTTCAATAACACCGGCAATAATAAGAGCCAGCAGTGCAATATAAGGTACGTAACTTCGTTTTTTCCCCGATCCGCCATAAGCGGATTTCAACAGGTCAAACTCATGTGCCATATCCGATGCCGACTGGTAGCGCTGAGTTGGATCGGGATGAGTTGCTTTCATCAAAATTTTGCGCAATTGAGGGGAGAATTTGTCGGCCGCCTTACCGCCCCATTCGGTCGGATTCGGATTGGCCGGATTGCGGTAGGGGAGATTATTGGTGGCGAAATTGAAAAGAGTTACGCCCATTTCATAAACGTCGCTGAGAAATGGATTATAACTGGTTTCACCTGACTGACGTTCAGGCGCGGCAAACAACGGTGTCAGTGCCTGATAAGAAGTTTTGGTGGCATCACCGCCGATTTCCTTGGCAATACCGAAATCGATAAGATATACATTATCACTTTTATCAAACATAATGTTGGCCGGTTTAATATCCCGATGGGCAATCTTTTTTCCGTGGGCATAAGCAACGGCGCTGGTCATGGCTCGGGCCACTTTCAGGAAAAGCTCTTCGGAAATCTCACCCGATTTTTTTAAAACCTCAGCCCCGTCACGACCATCAATATAAGCCACGACCAAGGCGCCCTCCTCGGGAAGGAAATCAATTACCCGGGAGATATTGGGATGATCCAGCATGCATAATATTTTGGCCTCTTTGGCAAACTTGCCCCGTGATTGGACCTTTTTAAAAAATTTGAAAACAAGTTTCTGTTCGGACAGGTTTAGATTATAACCCTCGTATACCTCACCGAAACCGCCGCCGCCAATATATTTACGAACTTTGTATTTTCCGCCGATGTCCCAGCCAATTATTCCCAGGGGGTCAGTACTTAGTTCCTCGGGTGACTCTTCCCATCCCGCTGTATCATTCTCATCGGGCATATTTACTCCATAAAATTCCCAATGCCAACTTACAATGCTTTACTATCAATAGTCAACATACGGTAATTTACAATATAAAAAGGAAGTTATATTTCAAATCAATTGACCGCAAGAACTTTTTCACATCATTTTTAAATAATAAATCATATTAAAGTATTAATTAAAAATGCATTATTGCACAATTTTTTCTATTGCTTTTCACCGTTTAATCGCCGAATTTGTGAATTATCAGGCAAACAAAATGTTGACTTGCCCGCCTGTATAATGTTATAATTAAAGCGGTGATTAAAAATTAATATCGTAAAAGGGATATAAAATGGCAGGAAAGCCCGCAGCCAGAGTCGGCGATCCTACCGCACATGGCGGTACGATTACCGGGCCGGGTGTCCCGTTAGTGCTTATCGGCGGAATGCCCGCTTCGGTAATGGGTGATATGCAAGTCTGTCCCCTGGTCAATCCGGGTGTTCCACCCCCGCCTCATGTTGGTCAGACGGTTATGGCTACCTGCACATCGGTTCTGATTGGCGGAAAACCGGCTGCCCGCATGGGCGATCAGACAATTTGCGCCGGGCCGCCCGGGACTATTGTAATGGGCTGCCCGACAGTGCTTATCGGTGACGGTGGTGGCGGTGGCGGCGGCGGAGCCGGTGGTTCGGGTGAGGCAGTCGGATCGACATCGGCCGCGGAACTTGAAGAAATACATTATCTTGATGTCAAATTCGTCGATAAGGGCGGTAAACCGATTTCCGGTGTCGAATATGAGATAAAAAGCCCCGATGGTGATATAAGTCGCGCCTCGCTTTCCGGCCGGATAAAAAAATCGGGTCTTAAAGAAGGTGATTATGAAATTAAATTAAGAGCAATTACCAAAGCGGCCTGGTCGGCCAAAAAGGCTCGTGATGGTGAAAAAGTAA
>CAZJLX010000107.1:0-7530 GCA_964546545.1 uncultured Ignavibacteriaceae bacterium
GATCGCGGAGATGCGGAACATGGTCTTCTCAGGCACCGTCGTGACCCGGGGCCGTGGAAAGGCGCTGGTCTGCGCCACGGGAATGGACACCGAGATCGGCAGGATCGCCGACATGATCCAGTCCGTCCGGACGGAGCAGACGCCTCTGGAGAGGCAGCTCGCGGGTCTGGGCAAGTGGCTGGGTCTTGTCACCCTGGCTGTCTGCGGCGTGGTCTTCCTGACCGGGATCTTCCTTGTTCTGATCGATCTGCTGAAAGATACCAACCATATTGCCGTGCATCAAAGCCTCATCAATCAGCCGCGCCTGCTTTTGCTCGTTGGCCAGAAGCGGAACCACCATATGCGGAAAGACGGCGCTGCCCTTGACCGGCAAAATTGGTACAACCAGCGTTTTTGATGATTCTTTCGTATCAGGCTTATCCATTACATTCTGCAAAATACTATCCTTTATGCTATTTATCGACCCTAAAATAATATATTAAACATTAAAAAGGAAAAGAATGACATCGCCGTCTTTGATAACATATTCCTTTCCCTCAACATGAACCTTGGCCGCCGCTTTCAGAGCGGGCAATTTTTCAAATATCATGTAATCTTCATAAGAGGCGACCTCGGCCCGAATAAAACCCCGTTCAAAATCGGTATGAACCGTCCCGGCCGCTTTGGGAGCAGTCAGACCCTTTTTTAAGGTCCAGGCCCGGCACTCCGGCGGTCCGACAGTAAAAAAGGAAATCAACCCCAGAAGAGCGTAAGATCGTTGTATAAACTTTTCAATAACCGGTTTGGCGATATTTAATTCCCGTAGAAATTCCATTTTATCATCATAGTCCAGCTGCGCCAGTTCCATCTCGATTTTGCCGCATATTACGGCGATATCCCGTCTGCCTTCTTCTTTATATTTTGAATATTTGTCAAATAGCTCTTCATATAGCGAAAGCTTACTTTCGGAGATATTGAATGTAATCAATTGCGGTTTTAAAGTCAAAAAAGCATATCCGCGAACAATTTTTTTTTCGTCGTCGGTCAGACCCATCTCCGAAATCAACTTTTCATTATTGAGGCTTTCCTGACATCGTTGCAGAATATCCAGTTCCTGTGCCCGTTCCCGATTACCGGTCAGTTTGATCGCCCGTCCCATCTTCGTGACATTATTTTCGATCAGAACCAGATCCGCCAAAATCAGCTCATAGATAATAGACTGAAAATCAGATTCAGGCTTCGCATCAGGACTAAAATCATCGACAACAATTACAATGGCATCCATTAGCCGCAGGTCATGAAAAACATCCGCTTTCATGGTCTCCTTTTTTCCACGACCGGTAAAACCGGCGGCATCCAAAAACTCGATTTCGGCATGAGTTGTTTTTTTCGGTTGAAAAAGCTCAGCCAGATTATCCAGACGTTCATCGGGTACTTTTATTACCGCACGATGAACCGCCTGCGAATAATCACCGACTGATTCCTGCAATCCTGACAAGGCATTAAAAATCGTCGTTTTGCCCGATTGCGGAAGTCCTATAATTCCCAGTTTCATCTATTTACCGCCTGCTGTTTGTCTATTTATTTTCCACCAGTGAACGCAACAGTTTAAGATTTTCAATATCTTCATGAAGATCATCACTTTTGGGGGTTTCAAGAATCATCGGCTTATTTATCAAGCGACGATCATTGACAATATTCCGAAACGGCTCCAGCCCCAGCTCCCCCTGTCCGATATGTTCATGTCTGTCCTTTTTCGAACCGTACGGTTTTTTGGAATCATTGAGATGCATCACTTTCAGCCGCTTCAAACCGATAATATCGTCGAATTGTTTGATTGTTCGGCGATATTCTTTTGGATCGATCAGCGGATAGCCCGAGGCGAAAACATGACAACTGTCAAAACAGACCGACATCCGCGCTTTATCCTCGACCTTTTCGATTATCTGCGCCAACTGCTCGAATTTGTAGCCGAGATTGGTCCCCTGCCCGGCAGTCGTTTCCAGACAAACCGATGTTTTGCCATCCGGCAATTGTTCCAGAACGCGGTTAATCGCCCCGGCTATTCGATTAAGACCCGTTTCCTCTCCCGATCCAACATGCGATCCGGGATGCATCACAAGCTGTGGGATTTTAAGCAGTTGACAGCGTTCCAGTTCGATTTTAAAAGCGTCCATCGACTTGTGGTACAATTCATCATCCGGTGAGGCCAGATTTATCAGATAACTGTCATGGGCGCAGACGACCTTGATTCCAGTTGTTTTCTGCTCCTCAAAAAAACGGGTTACTTCATCATCGGTTAATTCTTTCGCTTTCCATTGGCTAGCCTGCTTGGTAAATATCTGTATCACCTCGCAGGTTGCCTTTTGCCCGTGCAGGACAGCATTGTAAACTCCACCCGCGATTGACATATGTGCGCCAAACGGCATTATTTTATTCCTTTCCTACTTATCATACCGGTTTCATCTAATGCCAGAGCCTCTGTTTCGGCATCTATTCCATAGATAATAAATATATCTTTTACCGACCGATTTCAACCACTTTACGACCGACCGAGTCATTATTTAAAAAGAATTTTCGGTTATGGGGGAAATCCTATACCCAGACGGATATTTTCCAAATATTTTTATGAATATTTCAGGCCTTTCTCAATTCATCGTTATAGTATCTTAACCGATATCAATTTGGCTGTAATTCATAATGCTATGGTATTCAAGAACTTGCTGTGTTTGATGTAAAATAATAAGGTTTTTTTTGTCAAACCAGCCTGAATTGTTACGATTCGGCAGGGCATTTTCAAACAATACCTGTAAAGCTATCAGAAAAAGGTTAGGATATTATGAAAAAATTACGAAATCAAGATGGTTTTACTCTTCTGGAAGTTATGATATCGATGCTCATTCTGTCGATGTCTCTCCTGCTTCTTTTAAATATGGCCATGCTTGCGATGGAGGGCAATGACTGGTCAAATAATGCCACTGCTTCGACGCAGTTATTGCAGGAAAAACTGGAAGAATTGCGGACTGATATGATTTTATCGAATGGGGTAGATACGGTCAATAATATCGCCCGCAGCTGGGCGGTCAGTTCGGTTGCGAATCATCTACGCCGAATCGATATTACGGCGTCCTGGATCAGTCAAAGAGGCGATACGTTGCAGAACAGCATGACGGCGTACGTAAGAACCGATAGCATATAGGTGATAATATGAGACTACGAAAAAAGAAATTGTTATCGATTAAGGGTGTTTCATTAATCGAAGCCCTGATCGCTCTATTAATGACCGGCTTTATAACCGCCGCAATTTTTAAGGTGTACATTAACCAGCATAAAAACTGGACGATCCAGGGTGATGTAACCGATATGCAGCAAAACGCCCGGGCCGCCATCGATGAATTGACCCGCCAGATCCGCATGGCCGGCTATGAATTACCGATCGGCCTGCCTAGTATCGAGGCGAGCAACACAAATCCGGATACAATCGTAATCAACTATTCCAACGGCGGTTGTTACGCACCGATTGAACATGCGATGCCACTACCATCATCCGAGCTTCGCTGCGACGGCCATGATATTTCCTGTTTTGACAACGGCCAGTGGGCATACATCTTTCATCCCGATTCAGGCGGCGGGGAATTTTTCCTTATATCCCTTGTCCAAGCCGGCTCGCAACATATCCAACATAATACTATGTCGCTGTCAAAATGTTATGATAAGGATGCAATTATTGTTTCGCTACAACAGATGAAATTCTATATCGATAATTCCGATACCCTGCACCCGAACCTGATGCTGACTTTGCCGGGACAGGCACCGGTGGTATATGCCGAAAATATCGAGGATTTACAGTTCCAGTATCGAATGAAAAACGGCACTATCGTGGATGTTCCATCAATCGATACTGATATTCGGGAAGTCTTAATAACACTCATGTCACGGACAGTTGATCCAGATCCGGACTTTGCTCAGAATCCTTATCGCCGACGGACGTATACATCCCGGGTTAACTTAAGAAACCTTGATGCTTAGCAGAATAAAGGAACAAGTCATGTTTAAATTGGAAAAATTCAGGGATAATAGCGGTATTGCGGCCTTTATCGCCTTGATGATTATGTTGATGTTAACCTTGATCGGCATAGCCGCATTAAAAATCTCAAATGACGAAATAAGTATTTCGGGCAATGAATTAAATGAAATGTCATCCTTTTATGCCGCGGAGGCAGGTCTGGAAAGAGCTTCGGCCGCCATTCAGGATCAATATACTAACACCAATGCCCCGCCGTCGGTGATGCCGTCCGGCAATGAAACATTGGGTGGTTGTGTTGTCGCCTATAATACGGTTGCAGATACGGTCGCCAACCAAACGACTCTCACCCAGGGAACCCTGGCCGGCCTGAGAGCCACAACCCAGGACTTTACCATAACCTCGACATCGATATCTAATCTGGATGGCAGTCAAATCCAACTTTCACAGGTTTTTCAATGCGCCTTGGTGCCTCTTTTTCAGTTTGCCGTTTTTTACGGTAATGATCTGGAAATCGCCCCCGGCGCGGATATGACTTTGCTGGGACGGGTTCATTCCAACGGTAATCTCTGGCTGCAGACAGGTGCCCAACTTTATATGGACAGCTATGTCACCTGTTCGGGGAATCTGCTTCATGGTCGTAAAGGACCCGGATCTGTCGATAACGGTAATGTCTGGATTAAGGATACTGACGGAAATTACCAAAACATGAAAAACAGTAACGGTACTTTTTTATCATCAGACTCATCTGATTGGTATAACGTCGCCGCAACCCGCTGGGGCGGACGGGTTCAGGATTCATCGTTCGGGCAGGGGCAATTAAATCTGCCGATTACCAATACCGGTGATCCGCATAAAATACTTGAAAGAGCTTCGGGTAATTCTGACTCATACGAGAATAAAGCAGACTTGAAAATCATTAATGGCCGTGTCTATGCCGAAATTGCCGGGACCTGGTCAAATATTACACCATCCCTGCCGGCGGGAACAATTACGACCGGCAGTTTTGCCGATGGCCGCGAAGGGTTGACTGTCAATTCGACCGATATCGACCTGTCATTGTTGAAAACCAGTCCCTATTACCCCACAAATGGCGTTATTTATGCCTCCGATAATACCGGAGGTAGTTTAAATGCTTTGCGTTTAAAAAATGGTACTGATATTGGGACAGGATTATCCATTGTCAGCGAAAATCCGATGTACGTCGAGGGTGACTTTAATACGATTAATAAAAAACCGGCCGCACTTATGGCGGATGCCATTACCTTTTTGTCGAATAGCTGGGACGATTCCAAATCGACCTGGAGCGTAAATTCACGAGTCGCTTCAACCACGACCTGTAATGCTTCTATTATGACTGGTAATACGAACACGACCAGTTCCAACTACAACGGGGGTCTGGAAAACCTTCCGCGTTTTCTGGAAAAATGGTCCGGCGTTAATTTCAATTTCTGCGGATCATTTGTTAATCTGTGGAACTCGCAGCAGGCGATCGCTGACTGGTCATACGGCTCTTATTACACCGCCCCGAACAGAAACTGGTCTTACGATACCGATCTGGACGATCCGGCCAATCATCCCCCGGAAACCCCGACTGTGCGTGTCTTCCTGCGGACCGGCTGGAAACAGGAACATGTTGGATATAGTATCGTCACTACCGAATGAGGTAGTTTGAATTGATAAAGGATTAGAGTTTTGACTGGGCTCGAGGATGAGAAGGAGGATTGTCCAATGATACTCGATAAAATAAGAAATCAGAGGGGGCTGGCCGCTTTCATCGCTTTAATGGTAATGCTTATGATGGCGATGATCGGTATTGCCGCGTTAAAAATTTCCAACGATGAGATATCTATCGCCGGCAATGAATTAAACGAAATGACCGCTTTTTACGCCGCCGAGGCCGGTCTGGAGCAAGCCTCGGCAGTCATTCAGGATTATTATATCACTCACCGGATTGCACCGACAACTTTGCCGGCCGGTAACGTGAATGTTAACAGCGATGCCTTGACCACCTATGTCACCGCCGATATGGGGGCCGCGGTCCAGAAAAAACTTCAGAGCGGCTCATTAGCCGGTTTGAACGCTCTGGTGAAAACTTTTCGTATTGAGTCGATCGGTACGTCAATGATTGATGGGGGGCAGATTCGTCTGGCGCAAAACTTCGAATGTGCCAACATACCTATTTTCCAGTGGGCGGTCTTTTTTATGAATGATCTCTGGTCTCAGCCCGCCTTTAACATGAATATTAACGGTCGTGTTCATGTCAATGGTGATATGTACCTTCAGGCCAGTCAATCACTCAACTTTCTCAATAATGTCACCTGCGCCGGTGATATCAATCATGGTTTCGGTTATGGTGGTGGAACCAGCGGCGATGTTCGTTTTACCGATGCCAATAACAATCTAATCAGCATGATGCAGGGCGGTTCATGGCTCGACGCCAGTGATCCCGACTGGTACAATAAGGCGGCGGCCCTGTGGCACGGTCGGGTCAGAGATCAGGCTTTTGGTCAGAAAGAACTGGTTCTTCCGTTAAACGGCACCAGCGATCCCCATAAAATTATTGAAAGATCTAATTCCGGCGCCAATCAGGATTCTTACGAGTTAAAAGCGGAGTTTAAAATAATCAATGGTGTACCGTACAGCAAGACCGGCTCGGTGTGGCAGGATGTCAGCGCTTTACTGCCGTCGGGGACAATAACCAGAGATAATTCCACCATATTTTATGACGCGCACGAAAAGAAATATACTCAGAACACACAAATTGATATGGACAAGCTTAAAACCAGCGGATATTTTCCCTCCAATGGTGTCGTCTATATTTCTGACCAAAGCTCGACATCTTCGGGAACCTATGGAACCATGTTGAATACTACATCCCTGGTCAATGGAACGAATATCGGTGCGCCGCTGACCATTGCCTGTGAGAATCCCCTTTATGTTCAGGGAGATTTTAATACAGTCGACAAACAGCCTGTCGCGGCTATGGCTGACGCCATCACTTATCTGTCAAACAACTGGGATCCGTCCAAGTCGGGTCCTGCATATAAGTATAATGCACGGAGCGCAACGAAAACAACGGTTAACATGTCTTTTATAACCGGTGATCTGACTCCAAGCGGAACCAATTATGGCGGTGGTCTGGAAAACCTGCCGCGTTTTCTGGAGGATTGGAACGGGACGACTTTTTCATTCCTCGGTTCGATGATAGAGGGCTGGCGCTCGCAACAAGCGACCGGTACCTGGCGGTATATTCAAAATTACGACGCTTACTATTCGGCACCGACGCGCGACTGGGGCTTTGATACCGATCTGGAAGACCCTAGCAAGTTACCGCCGGAGACACCGCAGATTCAGATTTTCCAGCGAGCCGGCTGGGAGCAGCAACATCTCGGTTATTCAGTGGCCGAAAAAGACAGCAGTTTATGGTTTTCCGATACTACGACACCGTAGGCGACAAAAAAATCCCGGATATAAAATCCGGGGTTTTTTATTATATCAAATTTTATTCACGACCCGATTCAATA
>CAZJLX010000108.1:0-7469 GCA_964546545.1 uncultured Ignavibacteriaceae bacterium
TGCGGGACTCCGATATTTAAATAAGAAATAAATGTGTTTTAAAAAGGCCGGTTATAAAACCGGCCTTTTTTTGTATGAATATTTTCAAATAGGCATCATTTAAATGCCGCTAAATTGAATATCCTTAAAGTACAGACTAGGGAGACGCCATGACGAATATATTCTGGGATCGTTACCGACCTCGACAAGTTGATTTAGCAGATCGGTAATATTGGCGGTAATATTCATCTCGTTGACCGGTTTAACAATCTGACCGTTTTCGACATACTGGCCGACAATACCGACTGAAAAATCTCCGGTCGTCGAATTGGAATTCCCCCCGATAAAGCTCGTAATCAGGATACCTTTTTTCATATCTTTCAGCATCTCATCGCGGGAACGATTACCATATTCAAGGGTAAGATTGGTTGTCGAACCAATGGTCGGTTTCATATCGAGCTTGCGACTGTAGTACCAGTCGATATAAAAATCTTTCAGGATGCCTTTTTCAAGCATCACTCTCTTTTTGGTCGTCATCCCCTCGCCATCATATAATCGGGAACCGAGTCCTCCGACAATAAACGGATCATCGTTTATTGTCAGTCTCTCCGAGGCGATCTTCTCTCCTATTTTGCCTTCAAGAAAAGAACGTTTCTGTTGCAGTGATCTTCCCTGCATGGCGCCGTACAGGGCGGAAATAATTCTGCTGCCGGCACGTTTATCCACGAGTGCATCGTAGACACCGGATTCCATCTTTTTCTGACCGACCTTGCTGAGCGCCCGCTCGACGGCGGATTTTCCTAAAAATTCCGAGGATAATAGATCATCAAAGCGCCTGACTGATGCCCATTCCCAATCTGATGGCCTGCCGCCGTTGGCATCTTCGACCGTAGCCTCTACCCCGGAAGAAAATGACGTCCCGCGCCGAGAACCCTCAAAGCCGTTGCTATGGACTTTAACTGATTCATAGGTCGAATCGGAATAATAAGCAGTGCAGGTAATCACTTTATCACTTGTCGCCCGGGCAATATCTTCGATTTCCCGGGCAATTTCCACTCTCCGTTTGGAATCGACTGATTCATAGGTCGGGTCATAAAATTTAAGATCTATATTTTTCCGATTACCGTAATATTCGGGATCCGGCAATGTCCGAAAGGGGTCTTCATTGAGATATTTGGTCATGGCCACCGCCTCGCCGATAAACTTCTCCAATCCATCTTTACGAATATCATTGGTGGAATGGCTTGAATATTTATTGTCGGCATAGATAGACAGGCTCAGTGAATTTTGGGTTGATTCTTTGAGCCGATCCAGTTGGCCGTCACGAAATTCAATATCAATATCCCGGCTATTGGAGATATCGACGGCGACATTATTAGCGCCGCTTTTTAATGCCTTCTTGACCGCCCATCCGGCCAACTCCAGCTTTTCCTTTTTATTCATAACTAAATCCTGTATTCCTGGTTTATTCTCTTTTTATCTGCTTGATTATACCCCACCGACCGTAATCGATGAAACCTTAACCGTCGGCAAACCCATGGATACCGGCACCGACTGACCATCCTTGCCACAGGTCCAGCCGCCTTCGGCAAGGGCGAGATCATCGGCGACCATGACAACTTTAGATAAGACATCCGGGCCGTTACCTATTATATTAATATCTTTGACGGGTCTGGTCAATTTTCCATTCTCAATCAGATAGCCTGATTTGACATAAAACGTGAAATCGCCGGGGCCGATTAATACTTGCCCATTGGTGAATTCCTCGGTGTACACTCCATTTTTCACGCTGGCGATAATTTCTTCTTTTTTATGGGGGCCGTTCAGCATATATGTACTGCGCATCCTCGGTATAGGCTGATATCGAAAAGATTGCCGACGACCGCTACCAGTCGGTTTAACTTTGTAATATTTGGCGCTGATGCGATCATGCAAATAACTGCGCAAAATTCCGTTTTCGACCAAAAATGTTTTTTCCGTATCATTACCTTCATCATCAATGTTAATTGAGCCGCGAGAACCGGGAATTGTTCCGTCATCAACGATTGATACAAAATTTTCGGCCACCGGTTTATTTATTTTATCCGCGAAAATCGATTTGTTCATACGGTTAAAATCGGCTTCCATACCATGGCCGATCGCTTCATGGAGTAAAATACCGGAACTGCCGGCGGCGAGAACGATCTCTTTTTCTCCCCCCTCGGGCTTAACGGCATCAAACAGCGCCACTGTTCGTCGGACAGCTTCGTCGGCAATTCGATTGGTCGCTTTTGGAGTCAGGATTTCTATGCCATATCTTCCGGAGATATCCCATGAATTACGCTCTCGCTGGCCGTTTTGCTCGGCCGAGCATCCCGCATATACATAGGTCATTGGCTGGTAATCACAGGCTACGCGACCTTCGGAAGTAACGACCATTATATAGCTGCCCTCGTCGGAAAAGCCGACCTGGGTTTTAATAATTCGCTTATCGCCTGAAAGCATTCGTTCATTGATTTTTTCCAGATAGGGAATCTTTTTATCGATCGAGATATCTTCCCAGAGCGTTTGAATCGGATAATACTGCGGCGTTTCCCGAAGGGCAAACGGTATAGGAGAAGTTCCCCCGGTGCTGTCGGCAATATTGGCCGCTGTCGCGGCCGCTTTTTTCATAGCCTCGGGACTGATATCCTCAGTGAAGGAATAGCCAGTCTGATCGCCTTTCAGAACCCGGATTCCGACCCCGAAATCGACATTAGTATAGGCGCGATTGACCAGATCATCTTCCAGGCCAATAAAACTGCTGAGACTGTGTTGGAAAAATATATCGCAGTAATCACCGCCTCTTGATAAGGCGGTTTCCATCGCCTTACGAATGGTTGTTTCGCTGACACCAAAATGCTCGAAACAATCATTCAGATTAATCTCCCCCGCCGGTGGCACAGTAAAGGCGGCCAGCGGATTACTCCTGAAAAAGAGGGGGATCGAAACCAGCGCCAGTCCCTTTGCACCGGTTTTAATAAAATCTCGTCTTGTTATCGGGGACATCAATACACTCCTTTAATTTTATTGCTGAAAATTGTATTTTTGTACAGACGCATATCGTTAATAATTTTTAACGTAATTCCAACCACTTTGATTCAAAAATTATCCTGATTCTAATAAAAATATATAAAAACAGATAATTAATTTCTTGCCAAGATATTATTATTTATAATAAATTGTCAATATAACTTATTTGTCATAAATCAAATGGATTAATAGGTTTTGGCTAAAAATAAAAAGGAAAAGATTAACCCGATAGTCCGAACCCTCTTTTTATTTCTGTTTACTGTCCTTATAATACGATTTATTGCCGGCTTTTTTCCAACACAGAGAATATGGGGGATTAATCAGAGCGCCTATATAGACCAAATGTTCTGGTTGTATATAATACTGGCCGGATTTTCCATATTAATTTACAATTACGGCGGCGTTTTTATAAAAAGACTGGAGAGCATTGAATATAACTATCGTAATCTATTGTTTGTCTCCGGGTTGATTTGGCTCATTTCGATTTCATTTTTCTATTTATTTCGCGCCCAGGCACACTTTCTGGGAGACGGTTACCAATTGATTTCGCGGCTGGCACAGCCGAATCTAATCTTAAAACCGATTTCTTACGGCGAATCGATACTTCATGTCTGGGTCGCGAAGCTGATCGGTGTCGGCTCAAGAGCAGATATATACGACTCTTTCAGGATCCTCTCCCTGATTTCAGGAACTCTTTTTTTGGTAACGATATTTTACTATGGACGCAAGATCACCGATTCATTTGCATCATATTTGATTTTTATATTTTTAAATTTATTCTCAATTTTCGTGATTCTGTTTTTCGGTTATGTCGAAACTTATTCTATCGTTACCGCGGTTTTGTTTCTCAGTTTTTATTCCTCGGCCCTGTCATTGCAGAAGGAGCGCCTCTCCCCGGTTCCGATAATAAGCTATGCAGGTGCGGTTTTTCTGCATCAAATCAGCTTGGTTTATTTGCCAGCGTTTTTAATGTATCTGATGCTGATATTGGGAGGTAGGAATCTTCGGCAAAGATTGACTCGAAACAGTCTCAGTCTCGCCATTATTTTGACGTCCCTGATATTGACGTCGTATACTTTGATTATATTATTTGCCCCACTGGATATTAAGAATAAATTTCTTTCACCTCTCGCGGGGCAATTTACAACAGACAATTATTACTTATTGTCACCGGCTCATATAATTGATTACTTTAATATATTAGTCTGGATCCTTCCGATTTTAATAATTGCTATCATATTAAGAGTAAAATATTCCGTTCAATCCGAATTAAATTCATCGAATGGAGCCAATTTATTTTTTATTTTTGCGACATTAAGCGGGCTTTGGGGTGCTTTTATATTGGAACCGAAGCTGGGCATGCCCCGCGACTGGGACCTGTTTTCCACCATGCTAATCGGTGCTTTCACGTCTGGTATCTGGCTATGGTTAGCCTATTTTGGCAAGCGGCCCGGATTTCAAAAGGCTTCACTATTTTTAATCATTTTATTGATTTCAATCTTTTTGCCCTGGTTATCCCTTATTAATTATCGCCCCGGTTTTTACAAATATGCGATTTCGGTGATGCAGCTCGATCCGCATCACAGCCGGACCGGTATCTACACAATTCTATCGATTCAACAGCGCCTCAATAATCGTCGCGAGGTCGAAAATCTGGCGCATTATTGCGAATTGCAGTTTCCGGAAATGAAGCTGCATCGAGAAGGCCTCCAATTAATGGATGAAGGCAGTTATGAAAAGGCGATAGGCTATTTTAGGCAGGCGATTAATTTAAATCCGGCTTTTTACGGTCCTTATCATAGCCGGGGACTGGCATATCGGGCGATCGGCGACTATAATAATGCGCTCAATGATTTTTTGATCGCCGATGCTCTTAATCCATACAACAGCGAGATCAATTATGATATCGGTATGCTATATAAAAAGCTGAATGATAAGAATAGGATGCTTCAGTATTGGGCGAGAAGTCTGAAATACGACAGATTCAATAACAGTACAAAGGTTGCTCTTGCCGGGTATTATAATGATAATGGTTTAGCGGATTCGAGTATTAATTATATTTCATCAATTCCGGATACGGTAACTTTAAAAGACAATACTGATTACTTTCTACTGGGTAATATCTGGTTGTCGGACGGCGACAGTGACAGAGCAATAAAGTTTTTTAATCGCTTTCTAAAAGAGGGCGGCGACAGCGCGCTTATAGATTCCATAAGCTCTTTGAAATCGAAAAAATAATGACTATTATATAGTTTATGGATAAGGATAAAATGCAGATATTTGTCAGGAATCTTATAAGCCTGATAAAAAAGCAAAAAATCAGTCAGGATGAACTTTCACAAAAAACCGGGATACCGATATCATCTCTCTCTCGTCTGCTGGGTGGAGTCAGTCAACCGAATAAAGAGGCAATAAATTTGCTGGCCGAGGCGGTCGGTCTGTCGGTTGATGAAATAATCAGGATAAATCCCAAAGTGGATGATTTGGATGATAAAAAGGAAAAAGTTTCGTTCACTGAGATGGAGAGACAGATTATTCTGGCCTATCGGCAACTGCCCGACGACCACTGGCTGAAAAAGGCGATTGATGAGACGCTGTTGTCAGGGAAATAAAAAAGATTAGGTACAACGGCGGACGCGATTTCCTGAAAAAGTATCTTGCGCCTTAATTGATTAAACTATAAATTGAATCCCCAGAGGGTTTAAATTTATAGAGCGACTCTCTGTTGCGTTTCCGCCGGAGTGGTGGAATTGGTAGACACCAGGGACTTAAAATCCCTTGCATCGTATGATGCGTGCCGGTTCGAGTCCGGCCTCCGGCATTTTTTTGCAGGATTATGATAATGGTATCTGTCGCCAGTCAAAAGATTATTGATATAATAAAATTAATTCCCCGCGGCAAGGTTTCCACTTATGGGCGAATCGCGGCGATGGCCGGAATGCCCAATGGAGCCCGACAGGTGGTCAGGATCCTTCATACCTGTTCGGAAAAAGAGAATCTCCCCTGGTTTCGAGTGATCAATAGTTCGGGTAAGATTTCACTTCGGCCCGGTTCCGGTTATGAATTACAAAAAGCCCTTCTTATAAGAGAGGGGATTAAATTTGACGAAAATGATAAGATTAATTTTAAGAAGCAACTATGGAAGTCAATGAATAAATAGCCTGCCGCTGATAAACGATATATAATAGCTCTTATTATTAGTTGACAAATTTATTTGAAAATCACAAATTCCGGTAAATTTAATTCAAATTCAAAGAGGCTGTTATGAAATCATCATATTGGTTTAATCTGACAAAATATTTTTTCGTTTTTATTGTTCTGATCACACTGTTTTCACCAATGGAAGCATCTGCTCAGGATATGCAGGATGTAATCTATTTAAATAATGGATCAATCATTCGTGGCACAATAATCGAGCAGGTGCCTAATGATTACTATAAGATTAAAACCGGTGACGGTTCGGTATTTATCTATTACGCCGAAGATGTCGAAAAAATAGCCAAAGAGCGCCCGATCAAATCAACCACCTCATATACCGGTGGAAGCAGGTCGATGAGGAGCAAGGCGATCCAGCTTAATCCGCTTGGTTTTCTACAATTCGGACCGACTGTGGAGGGACAATTTGAGATTTCCCCAAATATATATCTCACTGCTCATCTGAGGTATTCGGCCCTGGGTCTGATTTATCAAGCGCTGGAATCGGATGGTTTCGAAGATGATGTCAGTTTTGGAAGTGCGGCGTTAGGGGCGGGATTCATTAAGTTTTTTGATAAATATAATTCACCGAATCTCTGGTATGTTGGGGGTTTCGCCGAATATGGGTGGGGTGCCACCAATAATAGCTCTGACGCCGGTGAGCATCAATGGGAGGGTGAAGATTCTCAGTTCATATTGGCCGGGAATGTCGGTCACCGGTGGCGTTATCCATCAAATTTCTTCCTGAATATCGGTGCCCAGTTGGGCGGTGTAGTTAGTCTGAAAAGTGAATGGTGGTATCTTGACACGCCCTCGGTTATTAATGAAGGTGACGATTTTGGAGCGATATTTTTTATGCTGGAATTATCGCTAGGGTGGGAGTTATAAAATAGCTTTTCCAATAGTTTAAATTTAGCAAATAATCTTTGGCCCATAATTATTTAATTGTTGTGGGCCATTTTATTTTATATACTCTGTCATAATTATGAAAAATAAAATCGCTTTCCTGACATACGAAACATCTTTTGCACCATGCGGAGGCATTGCTGCGGTAATGAATTACCTTCCGCAGAATATTCAAAAAGTTTCTAAGACTGAAACAATTGTGATAACGCCATATCATCATCAGATCAAGAAAACGACGAATCTTAAATCAAAAATGGAAAGGCTAAAAGGAAATATTAATGTTGCTTTCAATAATCGGAACTATAGGGTTTCGATATTAAAATATGAAAATAATGGCA
>CAZJLX010000109.1:0-2854 GCA_964546545.1 uncultured Ignavibacteriaceae bacterium
CGAAGATCAGGATCGTCATCATCGATGTCTCCGTCAAAATCGGAATCCTGGAAAGCAAGGATACCCTTAAAAGCGCCCGATAGTCCATAATCCAAGCTAATATCGGAACTGTCGAAGCTACCGGTTGTGCGATGCTGAATTATCGGGGCAAGATCATCATAGACCGTCCTCATTGCCCCGTACAAGGAATTGGCCCGCAGATTCGGCCAATCTGCCCCTGTAAACGGCAGTGAATCACCAGTGTTAAATTCCGTGTCGGATAAAATATTGGCCAGATTCAGGGCGTTAAAGCCGGAGGCATGCACGGTCGCTTTGGCATGATAATAGCGAGCATCCGAATTATAAGGATCCTCCGCCATCGCCTGCGCAAATGATTCCACTGCAGCCGCATAATCGGCGTCACGCATATGCTCTTTGCCTTCTTCTATCAGCGATTTGGCATCTTCGCCGGATGTCCAGCCAAAAATGTTGCAGCCGCCGATTACAAGAGTCAGCAAAAGCAAAGGTAACAGAAGAAACGTTAACTTAAGCTTCATTTTGTCCTCCAATAATTGGAAATTATTTAATCTTAAATATTTCATTTAACTTTATACAATAATATAGTTTTTGCCCGAATATCCTTAAGCTATCCGGATATCCTTCAGCTATAATAACCTGCCTCTGCAATTCAGGTTTATAACCGAACATATGGGCTATATTGGTTGCCAAATTGTGCCGCTTATCTTTCATGAAAAAATAATACATTAATTCAAACTGTCAAGCGGTATTCTTCTATAAGATCGAGTCTTATATAAAGTTAACCGATTGTCTTTCAACATAAATTGATGATTAATTTTTAAAATATATTTATTCATTTAATATACCGACTCTCAAACAGCTTAAATGTTATCCGTTTTTTCTAAAATTTGCGTGATTGGTGACAATAATCTGAAAATAGTTACCCTTAAGTTGTTGATTGTTGGCAGGTTTGGATTTGGCGATAATTAAATATTAGTTTTATATCAGACCCGATATCCATTCTTGACGCTTTCTTTTTTTTTACTTACCTTGACCTGCAATTAAAACCGATTGAGACCGACTTAAATATTTAAACGGAATCTGACTAAATTATGACCGAATTTGGCAAATTCAAAAAACGACTTATTATCAGTGGCGGGGCCGGTTTTATCGGGTCCAACCTGTTGCACTTGATGGTTCCGAAATATCAGGATTATCTTTTCGTCAATGTTGACATTTTAACCTATGCCGGGAATCTGGCCAACTTGACGCAACTTGAGAAAAGCGAGAATTATAAATTCGAGAAAATCGACATTTGCGATTATGAAAGTCTGGAAAGATGTTTTGACAAATATGATATCAACGGTATTATCCATCTGGCGGCCGAATCGCATGTCGACCGGTCCATAACCGGTCCGGCTGATTTTATTAAAACCAATATCATCGGTACCTTTAATCTGCTCGAACTTGCCCGAAAAAGAAAACAGGCCGGTAAAAAATTACGATTTCATCATGTCTCGACCGATGAGGTCTTCGGCTCTTTGGGCGAAACCGGCTATTTTACCGAGTCGACCGCTTATAAACCAAATTCACCCTATTCGGCCTCAAAGGCGTCATCCGATTTTCTTGTCCGAGCCTATTTTAAGACTTATGGTCTGGAGGCGGTCACGACCAACTGCTCGAATAATTACGGCCCTTACCAGTTTCCGGAAAAACTGATTCCGCTGATGATTCGTAATGCCCGGGCCGGTCTGAAACTCCCGGTTTACGGCGATGGCCGTAATATCCGCGACTGGCTCTATGTCGAGGATCACTGTCGGGCGCTTGATCTGGTCTTTCATGAGGGTCGGACGGGCAAAACTTATAATATTGGCGGTTTTAATGAAATCGAAAATATCGATCTGGTGCGGCAGATTTGCCGTATTATAGATGAGCTTGACGGCAAAAGCGATGGGACAACTGAAAAACAGATTGAGTTTGTCAAAGATCGCCCCGGGCATGACCGTAGATATGCTATTGACGCTTCATTTATAGAAAAGGAACTGGGCTGGCGACCGAAATATAAATTCGAAGAAGGTATTAAAAAGACGGTTTTGTGGTACAATGAAAATGAGAACTGGCTGGAAAATTGTGTCAGCGGCCGGTATCTGAAATATTATGAAGAAAACTACAATAACCGATAGGTTATATTATGAATCATGATGTTCGCAAAGGTATTATTCTTGCCGGTGGCAGCGGCAGTCGGTTATATCCGGTGACTCAAGTGGCCTGTAAACAGCTTTTACCTGTGCATGATAAGCCGATGATATATTATCCGTTGTCAACGTTGATGCTCTTTGGTATAACCGATATTTTGCTGATCTCGACTCCGAAAGATACGCCGCAGTTTCAGGATCTTCTTGGCGATGGCAGTCATCTTGGCATGAAGATATCATATAAAGTACAGGAAAAACCGGCCGGGATTGCCCAGGCATTTTTAATCGGAGAGCAGTTTATCGGTGATGACAATGTTGCCTTGATTTTGGGCGATAATATCTTTTATGGCGTTTATGATTTCCTTCGCCTGGCTCGAAATTTCCATGGTGGCGCAACTGTTTTTGGCTACTATGTTAAAGATCCGGGTCGATATGGTGTCGTCGAGTTTGATGATACGGGTAAGGTCGTTTCCATTGAGGAAAAACCGGAACAACCGAAATCGAATTATGCGGTTACCGGTCTTTATATATATGATTCATCGGTTGTTGAAATCACCCGGAGCCTGAAACCTTCCGGGCGGGGTGAACTGGAGATAACCGACGTTAACAAAGCCTATCTCGATCGCGGGCAGCTTAATATTGTCCGCCTTGGCCGGGGAATC
>CAZJLX010000109.1:2864-3291 GCA_964546545.1 uncultured Ignavibacteriaceae bacterium
AGTAGAAATCATCGGTCGCGGAATCGCCTGGCTCGATACCGGAACGCACGAATCTCTGCTCGAAGCGGGTAATTTTATAGCCACGATTGAACGGCGACAGGGTTTAAAAATTGCCTGTGTAGAAGAAATTGCATATCGAATGCGATTTATTAATCGCCAACAGATGCAGACACTGATGATTAATATGGCCGACAACGAATATAAAAATTACCTTGAAGATATAGTCGCCGAGGTGGACAATAATGAAAAACCTGTTGGTGACTGGTAGTAACGGCCAATTGGGTCGTGATCTGATAAATTACTTTGCTGATAAACAGGCAGTCTCCGGTTTTGATATTGACCGGGCTGATATTACTGATATAAACAGCCTTCGTAAAATATTTAAGGAAATAAAATTAAAAGTAGCAAGTACAAATAAATGAAATGT